>JABXKD010000145.1 GCA_013375475.1 Promethearchaeota archaeon | reverse complement strand
GATCTGCAACGACTTTATCTCCCTTTTTTAATTCTTGAACACTCTCTCCAACATCGCGGACTATTCCTGCAAATTCATGACCTAAAATTGTATTGTCGTTAGCAGGGTGCCCTCCCTCCATAATTTTTAAGTCGGTACCACAAATCCCACACGCTTTTATCTCCACTAATACTTGATCTTCTTTTGTAATATTAGGGATATCAACTTCTTCTAATTTGATATCACCGCCAAGTTTATCACCCTTGTGGAAAACTGCAGCTAACATTTTTTCCATTTTATTTACCTCAGGATGTTCATAGGATGCTATTGGTTATGTCCTACTAAACCAAGATTTAATATTAAATATAAATTTTTAGCTAAAGACTTATATTAATTAAAATTTAAATTCAAATTACTAAATAAATTTAGTTTTAGAAAAAGATAGTTGATTAAAAAATGAATGAAGGAAAATCTGAGAAAGTTCCTCTTGGAAAGCGAATTGCTTTTGCCTTTGGTGAAGTTGGAGATAATACCGCGTTACAAACATTCTCATTCCTTATTTTTACATTCTACTTTGCAATTACCGAACTACCTATGCTTTGGATTACTGTGGGTTTTATTTTATGGTGTCTATGGAATGGCATAAATGATCCTCTTATAGGATATCTTTCTGACCGTACTAAAACTAGATGGGGGAGAAGAATTCCTTGGATGGCAGGCGCCACTATTCCATTAGCAATAGTAATGATTTTACTTTTTACGCCACCTATTGCTCTTAATTCGGATATAATAAACTTCGTATACTTCTTCGTAATTCTTATTCTCTTTGATACTACTTATACTGCGTTTAATCTAAATTATAATGCCGTTTTTTCTGAAATGTTTGTATCGATGGAAGCTCGTAGTTCAACAGGAAAAGTTAGGATAAGTTTTGTGATGGTTGCACTGATTTTTGCGTTTCTCCTTCCCACCCTAATCATTGATGATATTGCTAATAAAAATCCTGACAATATAGATATAACAATAAGTCAATATCAGTTAACGGGAATTATTGCTGCGGTTGTAATTATTGTCTCATATTTCATAATTTTGAAATGGGGCGTAAAGGAACCTAAACATATCTCAAAAGACGCTGAAACCGCTATGTCTTTTGGAAAAACGCTGAAAACAACATTTAAGAATAAGAGCTTCCTATGGTTTTTAATACCTGCTTTAGGAACATGGATTGCTATAAATATTTTACCAACATTAGCACCACTTTTTATGATCCATGCACTAGGAGTTGTAGATTCGGAATTAATTGGGTATGTTCTAGCTTTACAATTCATTGTAGCTGCCGTTTCCACTCCTCTATGGGAAAAAATTCGTGTAAAAAAAGGAGCTCGTATGGCGGGACTGATAGGAATTGTAGCATGGATAATTCCTATAATAATTTTTGCTTTTTCGATTAGCATTGAAATGGTTTTTATTGTGCAAATTTTTAACGGAATTGGTTTGGGTGGAGGCTTGTATTTCTACGATCAGTGCATCGCAGAAATTATTGATGAAGATGAGGTTATGCATGGCACAAGGAGGTCGGGTATTTACTATGCCGTCCTTAATTTCTTTATTAGATTATCCGCGATTATTAATTTCGTCTTAATAGGGATAGTCTTCAGTACGACAGATTGGCAAACTTATGATCCAAATCCGAATGTAGATACGATATTAGGACTTAAGATATTGATAGGCGTTTACCCCGCAATCGTCCTTGGACTTTCATTAATAGGGATGTACTTCTATCCAATTAAAGGTGATATTCTCAAGGAAAACCGAAGGAAATTAACAGAATTGCATGGAGAAAAACAAAAAGGTCGTGAATAAACAAATTTTTTTTTTTATTTATTTTTATCCTTTAATTCTACTTACTAGCCTTATAAAAAAAATAGGAAAAAAGAGTAATTAGCTATAATTTTGCTCCACAAAAAGCACAATATACTGCGTTTCCTTCGCGCTTCACGGGAGTTCCACAATTTGCACAATACTTACCAGTTTCTTCAGAAGTTACTTGATTAGGAGCAGTTACCTCCACATGTTTTGCTTCACCCGTTTTAGTTGAAAATTTTCCCCTCAATTCTCCCCTTGCTTTCAAATCTAATACAATTGCTCGTGCATCTTTAACTGTAATACCCGTATTACTTGCAATCATTTCAATTGAAATGGTAGGATTTTGCTCAAATTCTTGTTTCACAACATTTCTTAACTTACTTCTGTTTGTAAGTTTGTAAATTTGGCTTGACATTATTGAGAGTCCAATTAAAATCCAGAAAAATCCAAAGAGCCACCACCAATTCGCCATGTCATCAAGGAGAATATTAAACCCCCACCAGAGAAAAATACCGGCGATGATTAGAGCACAAATACTAAAACCTTCTTGATATTCATTTCTTTCGTAATGCATATTTATTCAATCTTGTTTAAATTCATTTTTTATATAATCAGTTAATGAAAGATATATATGAGTTTGAGGGACCAATATTTATAATATTCTTTTATAAATTAAAATATCCAAAATTTATGGTTCCTATCTGCTTAATTCATAAAAAATAAACCAAATCGTTAGAGTTGGTTATGGAGGAGCAACTGAGTTGTTAATTGTGTTAAAAACACCCTTCACTTCCACTTGGTCTTCAGTTAAAAGAATGACTAAATGTTCAAGAATTTTTATTGATAAAATATAATAATTATCAGTATGAATTATATTAAAATCTGGACTATGTAAACCGATACTTTCAGTGGTTTCTTCTGCCAATTCATATAATTGAGAAATATTTAAAGATATAGAAGCCTTATTAAACTCTTCCTCGTTGATGTATGATTTCTTTATGACTCCGTTTTCTGAGGAGATTAAAATAAAATAAACTGATGGACCTAAATCCTTAATCAAATTGTTCAATATAACATCCATATCTATAGTAAGCGTCATCTAATTAATTTATAAATTTGAATTATAAATATGTTTGGGTGAGATTTTATGTGAGTACTATGTTCTCACACACTTATTTTTTAATACCTATGATTGACCGATTATATTGAAAAATATTTTTCCACTACTGGCTCAAATCTATGAAACTGGTTAAGATCGCCATTAAAATCTTTCAGGCAGTCGTAGTATAGCTCAAAAAATTCTTCCTTTAGCAATTCCATATATCTTTGAATAACTTCAGAAGGTCTTGATTGTTCGATAAGATATGCAAATATTATATCTTCTTCAACAGTTATAAGGAACTGCTGGTTTTCAAAATTAATCGCTTGAAGATTTTCTTCAGAATTTTTCCCGATAATTTCGTTTGAAAACATTAAGATTGCTGAGAGAAACCCCCCGATTTGTATGCAGTTTTCTAATAGCTTTGTTTTATCATTTCTGATTTTCGTAAATAATGTGTGACCTGTTGTACTAATTACAAAGAGAGCTGAAAGACCTTTAGCACTAGGAATAGCTTTATTACAGATTTGACTAATTTTCGAATGTGAGACATTAGAACAATATGTTTTAACTAATAATCTCGAAAGTGAACAAAGGTCATCGTAATTAGCTAACTTATCTTTCTCGTTTATATAAAAAACTGCTATTTTCTCATTCTCTAGAGAATAAAAATGAATGTATACTGTGAACATTCCCAGTAGATCAATAATTTTCCCTTCTTTCTTATTAATAATCTCGAGACGATAGAGATGTATTAAATCTTTCAGTAAAGAGCAGCTTATGCCTTTATTGAACACAATACTATATCGATTTTTTGTCATTGAAACTAAACTAATACCTAAAACTTGAAGTGCCGCTGGTATCTCAAATGATTCCTGAGAATTATTCTCTATTTCGATCATTTTTTTGTGGTAAAAAGATTAGATTGGAAAACGAGTAAAATAATATTTTGTGTTCATAGAGAAATATATTTGTGTTCATATTTAAATCTTTGTATTTTTGTTATAAAAAAAGTATTCCCCGTACATAAAATGAAAAAAAGGAAATCTAATACGAAATACCATAAAGCAAAAAGAGGTTTATTTCCATTAATTTGATAAGAAAAAGCCTTTTATATTTTTTATAACAAATACCACATTTTTACTCCCAAATAAAACTAAATTTTGTTCACAAATGTGAAGGTCTTAAATTTTGAATCGAAAAATGACGAGTCCAATAATTAACTTGTTTTGTTCCGAATCCCTCGCGGGGATGTCCTCTCGCATCAATAATTTTATGTGAGAATCATTCAGTCGGATTTAAAAAGTAACAACAACGTTGAATAATTGGTTGAAAAT
>JABXKD010000144.1 GCA_013375475.1 Promethearchaeota archaeon | reverse complement strand
ACAAGGCAGCAAGAACAATAGTTAAAGCTGGACAACTTCCTATGGTTGTCAACGAGAATATTATTGAGTTATTAAAAATGATAATGACCGATAAACAAGCTGAATTTGTTCAAATTTTCCAAAAACCCTCGCTTAGTATTGATCAGCTAAAAGAAAAAACAACTTTAGATGATGAAGCATTAAACGAAATTTTGAATGAACTAATGGATAATGGAGTTGTAGTAGGCGTCCCGAGTAAGAGAACGGGAATAATGGTGTATCGCCTCCTGGGACCATATCCGGGATTATTCGAATATCAATTTATGAGAGGTGAAACAGGGGAAAAGCAAAAAAAACTCGCTCACCTTTTTGATACAATGTTTGAAGGATTAAGCGAAGGAACTCAGAGGAATTACGATAACCTTGTTGCACAATATAAAAACTATCCACCTGTTACGAGAGTAGTACCAGTTGAGGAAAAAATTGAAGACATTCCCGTTGATAAAATATTACCCCACGAAGAAGCGTCAAAAATAGTAAATAAGTACGACGATATTGCGCTCGTGCATTGTTACTGCCGGCATGAAAAAGATTTGCTCCAAAAATCTTGTAAGGTAACTGAAGAAAGATTAAATTGCTTTCTTTTAGGAAAAAGCGCCCAATTTGCGATTGAGCATAAATTCGGGGAAAAAGTATCAAAAGAAGAAGCGATAAAGATAATAAACAAAGCATCAGACGAGGGACTCGTACATAAAGCGTTCCATATTCACCTTAAACCAGAATTAGACGAAGAAGCGATATGTAATTGCTGTAAATGTTGTTGTGGGATTTTTTCGATGTTTTGGAATGGTATAACACCCTATCATTGCTACAGTAGTTATTTAGCGAAAGTGAACAGTGAGGATTGCATAGGTTGTGGAACATGTGTTGAGAAATGTCCTATGGAGGCTATTGAGTTAGAGGATAATATTGCTAATATTGACGAGAATAGATGCATTGGGTGTGGCGTGTGTGTGCACCATTGCCCCGAAGATGCGATGAACTTAGAAAGAACTGGAAATAGAGAAGTGTTTGTTCCACCTCCTAAAGTTTCAACCCCTTAATACAAATCATAAATAATTAGCAAAAAAATCAATTACATTAAGCAATTTATTCGTCTTAAGTTCCATCGCTAGCCTAACGCATTCTACTTTAGCAATCAAGGCTTTATCAATTTCTCTGAAAATCTCATGCTGAAAAGTAATAGAAGATGTTCCAATTTCTTTTATCTGAGTTTCAACTATAACATAATCACCAAATTTTGCTGGATCCTTATAAGTTATCTCCACTTTTTTAACCCCAAATACAGTTCCTTCATGGACAGTATCCTCAATCCTTTTTGGAGATAAAACGCTATTCATAAAACTTACAAATCCATCGTCAAAATAAACCATATAATTTTTGAAATGAACAATCCCCATCATATCAGTATCGTTAAACCTTACTTTTATTCTAGTTCGATCCTTTACTTCAATAAGCTTCTCAATAATATTGTTTTTCATTATTAACACTTATTATATTTTTTAATTTTAAAAAATGAGTTTTTAATATTAAATTAATTATATCAGATTAAACTTTCACCAACTACGCTTGGATGTGGTTTTTTTCCTAAAATTTTTAACAGAGTTGGGACAATATCTGTAATCTTACAATGGGATATTTCCTTCACTGGAATATCACCTGATCCTCCGATAATTAGAGGAACAGTAGTGCTTCTTTTCAGGCCTATGTCGTGTAAATACAAGTTTTTGTTCTCTTTTTTTCCGTGCTTAATATTATACGCAACATCACCACAGGTGCTTACTATTATGTCTGCCCTCCGGGGATTTTTGAAGTTCCGCGAAAGCAAATCTGGGTATAATGGATAGTCAATGTGAAATGTAGCATCTAACCATTCGTTTAAAGTGTGAAATTTGTTATCTAGTAACTTGCTCGCAATCTCGTCGTTACTATAATTAAACACATCACCATCATCCGTTTCTGTGGAGTACTTTGTTTTAAATTCCTTGCTATTTCCAGAATATTCAATAGAACTTTTAATTATTTTACCCGTTTTTTGATACCTTCTTTTTAAATGGATTTTTCCCTTTTTAAACGTGTTCCCATCCTCACAGTAATACATTAATTGGATTCCATTTAGAGTAAATAGCTTTTCTAATACATTTACCCGTTTGGGACCATAGTTCTCCATTTCTGCGATTGTAGGGTGATTCCAATTTCGTCCATCAGAGTTCTCGTTAGATTTAAAATTGAAAAATCCTACGCTGTTAAAACCCCCCACATTTGCATTACCTTTGATAGCCTTTCGAGGGTGGTAATGGCTTAAACCATTTTCGTTAAAAAAATTTCCAAAATCCCCTAAAGCTTTTGCTTTATAATTCCCATGATCAGATGATATAGCAAAAACAGTTTCGTTCAGATAACCTAATCTCTCTAAACCTTCAAGCAAAACGCCTAGTGCTTTATCGATGTTTAACAAATTTAATTTATATAACTCTGAATCAAAACCGTAAAGATGCATCATTACATCTGAAGAAACGAATAATAGGTTAGAAGCAATTGGAGCATCGTTAGTCTCGAAAAATTTCTTTGGTTTTTCAAAAGTTTTGAGGAGCTTCTTCACAGCAACTAAGTTTGCTTTTAAAATATATTTGTTTATATTAAAGGAGTGTTTGATTAAGAGGTAATATAAGATTAATTTAGTCTTTCTCTCGGGGAAAAGATAATCAACGCCTCTACTAATGAATTGACTGATACTTACGGTGTTTCCATCTCCGACCATTTCGAATAATGTTTTACAGTTATTCCCTAAGTCATCATTTAACTTGTATACTTGAATTCTCTCATCTGATCCTATTGAATTATATGATCTTAAAAAAGGAGGATCTTTGTTTCGGTCCATCCAATGAAAAGAGGGCACTCCGTGGCAGAATTCCTCCAAATAATTCCCTGTATAAGTACCTGTAAGCATAGATACTTGAGTAGGATAGGTTAATGATGGAAAATCTGTTATACAATTTTTTGAATAAATCCCTGTGTTCATTAACTTTTTTAAATTAGGAAGTGAGCCGTCGTGAATAAGTTTGAAAAATTGATCAGATCTTACATCATCAATTATGCAAAAAATCACGTGTTTTATCTGATTCATCCAATTCATTAATCTTAAACTTAATACTGAAATTAAGTTTTTCTAATTATGGGTTGTTTTCTCAAATTAATTCCCTAGAAGGAGTAAAATTGAACAGAATTGTGAATTTTTAGTAGCATAAAAAAAAGCCAATAGACGGATATATCCCATAAAGAGAATAAAAATGGAGCCTCCGACGGGAATTGAACCCGCGACCTGCAGATTACAAGTTTCAGCAATTAATCGAAGATGATTAAATTCTGCTGCTATACCACTAAGCCACGGAGGCTCAAATGTAACATTAAAAAATAATATAACAAGAATTTTTAATTTTTTGGTTTTAGAAGCATTAAAATTTCAACACATATAATTAAAAGTTAACTTTACTTAATTTTATTTAAATACTAATAATTCTATATTATGGAGCTCTAGTTTACTGTGTTTACTAAGGAAGATGTAGAGATACTAGCATATCAGCGATATATCACAGGAGAAGATTACGATAAATCCGTTTGGTATTTAGCTGAACTTGTAGTAAAGATCTTAAAAAACGTACAGAATGGATACGATTTCAAACCCCTTGAAACAGATAATTTGGTCTTATTATTGAATGAGAATGTCAATGGAGATCTTATAGAACCAACTGAAGACGAAATTAAAGAATTAGCTGAAATTATTTACTACGAACAGCCAGAAAAGAGTAAACTCCATTTTTTCATTGCTGAAAAACAACTTCTTCTTGAAGAAATAAAAAGAGTTATAAAAGAGAATAAACAGAATTAATAAATTAACTATTCGCGTTGAGATAAACTCAATCTGTCTCTTTTTTTAAATACTCTTAATTGTTTATTATATTAAACTCAGAATAGTTGAGATTAAAATCTAGATAATAATAATATAACATATTAAAATAATTTTAACTACTAAAATTGGTAAGAAAATTGCCTAATCCAAGAAAATCCAAGGGAAAACGTCCTCCAGATGAGAAGCAAAAATCTCTTTTTTCTTTTGTAGAAACCTCAGAAGCTAAGAAGGAAGAAAAAGCCAAAATTTCGCCTAAAGAAGTAACAACGGAGATTGAGGACCAGAAATCCCCTCAAGAACCTCTCGAGACTAAGGATAAAAAAGATGAGATCAAAGTTAATAAAAAACCAATGATCAAAAGTGCTCCAAAGAAGGTTTATTTTAAAGGCTCCGGTATACCCTTTGGCTTAAAAGAAGGCGGTATTCAACTGCAAAATATTAAAAGAGAAAGTATTAGTTCTAAATACATTCGGTACCTAATTCAAAAGGGAGAAATTGTAGCGGATTTAGATAGAGGTCTACTTTTAGATG
>JABXKD010000143.1 GCA_013375475.1 Promethearchaeota archaeon | reverse complement strand
AATAGCAGAAGTCTTTCCGAAATTACTGGTGGTAAAGAAAGTATTAGAAAAGATAATGTCTATGGGAATGATTAACGAAGAAGATTTCCAAGTTGCTGTACGATGTACAGGTGACGCCTCCCCTTTAAGAATTTCACGAATGCTAGCTAAACCTCGCAACGACATAAATAATGTGTTAAAAAAATTAGAAGAACTCGATATTGTAAATTTTTAACACTCTTTAAACTCCATATCAAAGAATATTGAAATAGAAAAAAATAAAAGTCTTCTAAATTTATCTCATTTACCTTGTAATCAACTTGGTGATTCTTTGATTATGGAAGATAGTAAAAATATCGTAGCGATGGCAATATCCCCGGCAAAAGATGCTCATCATCGTAATGGGAAAGGATTTTCTTTGTCGGAAATAAAAGAAGCTGGTAAAACAGTGGAATTACTAAGAGAGTTAAATTTTAGCATCGATTTTTTCAGAAAATCTAAACATGAAGCTAACATTGAAGAGCTAAAAAAGCTAAAACCAGCTAGCAAGAAGTCAAAAAAAAAGAAGCCTTACGAGTTTAAAGAAAAGAAAAGAACTCCTTTCAAACCAAAAGTAGAAAAACCGAAAAAGAAACCCGTTAAAGCAGAAAAAGCCACGCAGAAGCCTAAAGCAGTTAAAAAAGCACCACCTCCTAAGAAGGAAAAAGTTAAAAAAGAACCAAAACCTGCAAAGATAGAACTTTCTGAAACTGAAACGACGAAATTGACTTCATTATCCGGATTAGGTCCTGCGACTGCTAAGAAATTTGAAGAACTTGGAGTAAGCTGCGTTGAAGAGCTTGTTAACGAGGATTCCGCTGAATTAGCGACGTTAATTAAGGGAGTATCCGAAGAACGAATAGCAAATTGGATCAATGAATGCAAAGAATTGCTAAATAAATAACTCCTTACCTATTTTTTTATACAAAATATCAACTAGCGGTTTAACAATGGAATATAACTATTACTCTTACGAAAAGCCCGAAGGTAAAATAATCGTCCAAAAATTACCTAAGTGGTTTATAGAGGTAAAATTTGAGGGCAATGAACTAGAGGGGAATATAACTCTTCATTCTCAGAACGATTACGACGAGATTTATGGCTCCAACGCTAAACTGGAAATCACATGGGAAAAAAAACATAAAAATACTTTCTATTACGGCAAAGAAGTTCAGAAATCAATAGAATTGTATAACGCTATTGGTTTCGTTATTACTAAAAAGAAAAATACTTGGCTTCTTTCGCATGAATTTGTCTCTTGGTTTGGACAAAGAACAAAAATGATGAGGAAACGATATTACCGAGAAAAATGTGTCCATGGAATTTTTTATTGCGATATAACTGAGCGCTTAATTAACATACACTATAATGTAATTGATAAACACTACGAGAATTTTAAACCATTTATAGTTAAATCACTTTCTACAATTGTTTGTCACGAGTAGATTTAATCGTTTCATTTTTTTTCTTTAACGACTTTTTGCGATAAGATGAAAAAGTTATCTTTTCTATTAGGTCCACCCCTCTTTGCTATTACCTTGATAAGATAAATTTTCAGCAAGTTCTTAATTTCTTTAAGAGAAAAAAAGTGGTAAAAACGATTATAAGTAAGATTCTTATTTGATAGGGTCCAAGGAATAAGTTTATCTCCAAATTCTAGTATACCCAAGCTTTTTTGCTTTGCGATATGATTTGGAATAAACATTCTTCTTGCCCTATCAATAATAAAATTAAAACGATATTTTTTCTGATATCGACGCCATACTGTAAGGACGAAAAATCCGTTATCTTTTAATATACTATACAGCTGGAATATGGTCTCATTACGAAGAGTCTCTGTTTTTATGTGATGAATCGTAGCGATAGAAAATATGTTTTTAATCGTGTTAGGTCTTAAGGGTAAAGCCTTTACGTCGCTAAGAATCAAGTTGACGAAATTAGGATTAAATTTTGATTTAAAATATTGTTCATCTAATCGCTCTCGTGCTAACCTTAAAAGTTCTATAGAGTTATCTATTCCAACTAATTTACTATTAGAATGTAGAAAAAGATCGAAATTTCTGCCATTTGCACATCCTAGATCAAGATTATATCCTCTAAAATGAATTCCTTTGTCGATTAACTCTTGTAAAAAGATTTCTAAATCTTTCCAGTAATGTCGTCGCTTGTTATGATAATCTTTTGCGAAAAAATCGTAGGAATTCTTTTCCATCTTAAATTATGACTTATTTTTTAATTATAAAATTTTATTAATATTAATATTATAACGAATTTTTCACTATTTAGGATTAGGTTAGATTAACTGTAAAAATTAAGATATGCTAATTATTATTATCATATTGAATTTATCAACTGAATAAATATAATCACACGAGAGTAAAATGGAAGATCTAAAAACTTTAATCTCAAATCTAGTTGATGCATTAAAAGAAGAAATTAAAGAGTTATATAAAATCTACGAGTTGTATTTATCCGACCTAATACTCTCAAAAAATGTAAATGTCTCAATAAATATTGATTCATGCATCGAAAAGGATGCGACCAACAATATCCTTTCTATAATAGCAGCTACAAATTCTGCGTTAATTACAATAGGCTTACCTAAAAGTAAATTAACATCAGATCGTAAGATATACCAAGAATTTTATGAGCAGAATAAGAGTCAATATACTAATTTTTTATCTTTTCTCCAATTAGGATTGAAAGAGTACATCAATAAACATCTATTTACAATAATACTAGAGTACTTAATGGAAAGTGATACCAAGATAATCGAAAATTTAGACCTTTTTGATTTGTTACCTTACGATTTTCGCAATAAATTGAATAGATTTAAGAACAATAGCAATATTTCTGGGAAAGTTATTAATCATCTAGGTATTTTTAGTAGCGACCTATTATCTTATTTTAATCCATCAGATTTAACATTTAAAGTGGACTATTTGCAAATTGAGGATCCAATAGAATCCTTATCTGAAGAAGATATATTGAAAGAATTACAGGAAGCTCGCCAAGAAAATATAGAAGCAATCTCTCATAGCTCAAACGAAGTAAGCAGCGATCTAATGCTGAAAAAGAAAAAGAGCTCTTCATTACTGAATTATTTCGTCAGCATTCCTAAATTAAATCAATCTATTACGAGTAAAATTAATGTCAATTTAAAAAAGTTGAGAAAATTTATTATATCCTCTCCTGAATTTCTTGATTTAGAAAATTTGTATTATACAATTAATATTTTTAAGATGTTAGGGGAGGAACTACAAGTAGAACCGGGATATGTTGAAAATATAGTAAGTAATTTTATTAGTGGAAAATTATTTAGCACTGGTCGTTACCATAAACCATCTCCAATTAGTATATATCACGGACTCTCCGTCCTTTCTGAGTTAGATTTATTGAATAGTTCAGATCTTGTTGATTTACTGGATATTGAAATGTTCTTAGAAAATGAACTCAGCCCTTTCATTCCAGAAAAAATTACTCTTAATTTTTACACCCTTTTAAGCTTAAAACTATTAAAAAAAAGCGGAGGAATTATTACAGACAAAAGTTACCTCATTGATCCTCTTATAAAGCTTGATTTGTTTAATTTGGAGAGATATAAGTCATCTGATTTGTTTTATTACTTAGGTTCGTTGAAATTAGTAGATGATACATTTGATTTTACCAATTTGCAAAGTCGATATTTAACCCTTTTAGAGGAAAAAAAGCTCCCAGATGGATCTTTTAATGGATCCACTACAGAAACGGCTAGAATATTATTAACACTAGTATTACTGAATTCAAGTGGTAAAGAAATAAGCATCATTTCTGAGTTATTAAAGTTCTTAAATCAGAATTTAAGCTTTTTTATAGAAAACCAAGATTTTGATGATTTTAAGTGTTTTAGTAACAAAATCGCCTTTAAAATCGAATTGCGCATGTTATTTTGGATGTTAATCGCGCTCTCTCAATATTTTTGAAGAAGGAAAATAGTAATTATCTTTCTAAATTAAATATCGTTAAAATAAAATTTTGCACTGAAGGCACGATTGCTCCTTTTCTGACGCCTTCGTTCCATTTTCGAATCAAAACTGTGTTTTTAGCTAAATCTTGGAGCACCCTCTGACCCATCTGGATCCAAATATCATTATCGATAACGGGTGCTTCTTCTCCTATCCCTTCGCAATATTGAAGTCCTTTTTCAGTGTAATTTACTTTAATCGCGTTTTCATCTGATTTTTCTGTGCTAACAAGAAGTTTGAATGTAAAAGGAAAAGTCCTACAAAAGTTAGGTCGAAAATTGTAAATTGAGCATCTATTTTTGTTGTTGTTATAAAAGTAACATTGACCGTCGGATTTTTTCTTAAGCCCGGTGAATGCTAAACCTCTTTCTGTTTCAATAGGAGGAACTACCATTCGTTTAATTTCTTTAATTGTTGGTTTTTTATCGAACACATAGAACCCTAAAATTTCAATAACTTCATCTTGGGTTAGATTTAAGCCATCTTTAATGCGGAGAATATCTGAATAAGTAGCATTAACGAGCGTGTTTAAATCAGTACAACATTTTCCACAATGTACGCATTCAAACCTTAAATCACTTGGAGTATCCATAATTAAATTAAAAAAAATAAATAAAAAATTAGTATTATAAACAATTTTATAAAAAATATTGAAAAAATATTTGTTTTTTTTATATATTTTTTTTTAAAAAAAGTATTAAAAAAAAAA
>JABXKD010000142.1 GCA_013375475.1 Promethearchaeota archaeon | reverse complement strand
ATATTAACGCAGTAGAAGATGTCACAAAGGAAATTAAAAAAACTGTTGCTGCATTAAAAGGGTACGCTGAAACGGAGACTCCTTCTTTAGGGCAGGCAGTAGGGTCGTTAGCTTCTACATTTGAGATTATCGAAAAGGAAAGTACGGAAAAAGTCAAAAGACTTCGAGGGGAATATATAGCTCCCCTCAACGATCTTTTAATTGGACTTCAAAAACTCCAGACTGAACAGGATGAAGCTCAAAAAGCTACAAAGGAGTTAGAAAAAGCCGAAAAGCATCTAAGTAAGGTTCAAAGCAAACCAAAAGAAAAATTAAAGCCAAACGAAATTCAAACAGCTGAAGCGGAATTAAAAGCTGCGAAAGATAAAAATGCTAAAGAAGAAAACGATGTAAAAGTAGCAACTGAGGAATTCAATAAAACTAAATTAGCAGACATGCAAACTATTCTTAAAAATATGGTGGATATTGAAACCGTTTTTCATAAAAAGATTCTCGACTCCGTAGCAACAGTAAAAGTAAAAGCCGATGCCATAAAGATTGAAGAAGAATCAAAAATATAACCCAAATTTTTTATTTTCTATTTTTTTTTTCATTTCATTTCTAATATACAAGCCGTAAAATAGCATTTTTCTACATATAAAATTTGCAATTTTTGTTAGAAAGTGTATTATATGGACATTGGAATTTGCGATAATATTGAGATTAAAAATTGAAACACTCTCGATAGTATAGAAAAATCCTGATTACGACGAGAATCTAATAGAGGAAATTGGATACCATTATAAGGAGCTTAGTATAGTTTCTCTTTTTAATGAAATCCTCACAGAATTCCCCGTGTATCCACTTGTAAATACATAATCCTTTTTTATTTGATCCCAATATAAAAATCTAAATAAAATTAAATATCCCAATTTTATATTATCTATGGGGCAAACTCAAGTTTCATCGATTCTTGCTCCAAATCGTAAAAAAAAAAAGCTAAAAAAAATGACAGAAGAATTATTGAAAATTTTTGACGAAAATAGGAAAACTCCCTTAGAGGACAAGATAAATCGAACGATCGATAGTTTTGAAAATATGTTCATCCTATTTTTAGAAGTGACCGACATACTCGATAACAAAATAAAAGGGCTTCAAGAACAAGTCAATTCTTTGGAAATGCGATTTAATGCGTTAGAACAAAAATCAACAAAAAATCAAATAAATCCTATCGCTGCTCCACCAACACGAGCCCCAGCAATTAAAAAAGAAAACCTTGAAAACCCAGAAAATCCAGGGAGAGCGGTAATGAACGAACTACGCGATCTATTAGAAAAAAGGAAAACACAATTGTAAGAGTAACCAAAAATTAAAATCTATTATGGAACCTTATATTAATGGTGAATTTTTTGCAGGTCTCCCCGGAATCCCCGGAGTGGAAGCATCAGCAATAATATCAGCTGATGGTATTCCTATTTGGTCTAATTTTCCCCAAGATTTTGATGAATCAAGAATCGCAGCGATGACTGCTACTTTACTCAGCTTATCTAAAAAGGCAATAGTAGAGATGAAAAAGGGGATTTTTAATGAGATGTATATAAAAAGTAGCGAAGGTTACCTTTTGGTCATGCAAGCAGGACAAAACGCGATTTTGATAGTGTCTACTAGGAATGATGTACGCTTCGGGGAATTATTGTTTGATTGTAGAAGAATGTGCGAAAACATAGCAAAATTAATCTAGTCGAATCGTGAAATAACCGAAGTTATTTAGACAAGCTTATTTGTAACGTAATTTCTCTTATTGGGAAATATTATACCTTAATCCTTTTTATTTGAAATTCTAATTATTCTTTGATCCAAATTTTGGTGATATTAAATGAAAAAAAATTTAAACAAGGTATTGTTAACCACTTTCACGATGTTGATTTTGGTTATATTAATAGGTTCTATGAATGTAACGGCTGTTGAGCCACCTGATCAAATAGTTGAGGTTCAAGGTGATGGCATACAAACACAACTGCAAAGTAACAATCGGACTATGTTTTGTTTTCAAGAAAGAACAAGATTAACGGTGTGCGCTAATATTGATTTAGAGTTAGATATTAATTGTGAAGCTTTAAGAATCGGAGAGAAAGACGTTATTATTGAAGTTGAAGGAGATGGAGACCTTAGAATGACCATGACCTGTACTAGGGAGGAAAATCAACGCGGATTAATGAATGGAAGCCTACATAGGACAAGGAATAGAAATTCGTATCGCTATTTAGAAGGGATTTGTATTTCAATGGAATGCACCTCTGAATGTAAGTGCGAATGTAAATGCGATCCTGATTGTACGTGTACGTGCGACTGTGAATGCAAATGTGATCCTGAATGTACGTGTCCATGTGAATGTGAGTGTAAATGTGATCCCGTATGTGATTGCGAATGTGAGTGTAAATGTAAATGTGATCCCGTATGTGATTGCGAATGTGACTGCGCGTGTAAGTGTGATCAAGAGTGTAAATGCGATTTCGAATGCCCTAATGATGGAGTCTTTCTAAAAGCACGGTTAAGAATCAAAGAAACTACTCAAAACCGACTGAGTCAATGGGCTTATTATGACGAGGTAAATGAAGAATGGGTAACCGTCCCAACAATAAACGAAGATGGATATCTCACTGCTGAGACAACTACTTTAGCAACATGGACTTTATTAGTCCCTGAGGAAATGACATCGGTGATTGTAAGCACAACTGTTGTTGCATCAGTTTTTGCCATTGGAATTATAGCTATTTCAGTTTTCTACTTCAAGAAAAAACGTTAAAGAGATTAACCAAATTCTAAAATATTTTTACTTTTTCTTTTAATTTAATTTTCTAAAATCTTTTTCAAATTTTCTCCTTCTTCAATCATATGCTGGGTTATTTGTTGCACTTTCTTCTTAATAATTTTTGAAAGTAATTTGCCCATGTGAAAGTCCAGAGTTGCTGTGAAAATACTTCCGTTTTCTGAGGGTTCTATTTCAAATGAACCACCAGCTAATATGATTTTTAAAGTTCCAACCGTCTTAAATCTATATAATCTGTTTGGAATAAGCTTAGTTAACTTAGATCTCATCTTTAAAAATTCTCCATCAATATCTTCTTCAGCATACAAAATAGAACCAATTTCACTAACTGTCTCTGTTTCCCAATTAGCTTTTATGTGAGAAGGATGCCATTCAAGGTAATTTTCTGCAATATGTAAGAACCAATCCCAAATGATTTCTGGAGAGACATTTATTTCAATAGATTCCCTAAGGGTTTTCATTTTATTTCACTCCTTTAATATCTTTAGATACAACAAATTCTAATAAAAGTAATAAAGAATATATACAATTTCAATATTGTACATTTTAATCCAAGATAAGTTTTTCATGAAAAAATTTAATGTTGGGAAGTATGAGCACTGTAACTAGCAAAATTGAGGATAATAAAAAATATTATATAAATAATAACGAAAAGTTAATCAAACAGTTTAATTCATTAATTAAAACCGCAGAAAAAGTGGTTTTACCGATAAATGGCAATTTAGAATTTGATTTCATTGAAAAACAAGCTCGAATTGAGTTTGAAAACATCCTTTCAAGACTTCCTTATGTTGGAGGCGATAAAGGACCGTTTACTTCTTTAATGATCCAATCAGCTCAGACGATTTCGCTTTATAAGGTGTTAAAACCGCTCAACTTATCTGAGCGAGAAATCGGAAAAATTATTTACGAAATCGCTGAAAGCTATACCCAATCTTTTTCTTCAGTTAAAAAATGGTTGTATCGAAGAGCCCTTTTCTCTAATAAGATGAAAAATCATTGGAGAGAGTGGTTAAAAGAGAGTGTTAAGCGTACATATCCTGAAAATTGGGTTGGTGACTTTATAGAAGGCGATGGTAAGACTTTCGACTATGGTATTAACTTCACCGAATGTGGTTGGATGAAACTCATACATAATGAGAGTGCTGAAGAAATAGCACCTTATGCATGTTTATGCGATTATGCTAAAATGCGAGTGATTGGTGTAGGATTTAAAAGAACCAAAACCATCGCAAAAGGAGCTGAACTCTGCGACTTTCGATTTATTAGGAACTGTGATACCCCCAGAGGATGGCCACCAGAAGACCTTGAAGAAAGTAAAGCTCTTATGTAAATAATATCTTTAAACAAAATAAAAATTCATAAATTTATGAAATAGGCCATCTAAAAGAAGAATTTTAAACACAGAATAAAGGTAGAATTAGTAATTTGAATAAACCAATTAATTTAGGTAAATCAATGGATATAATTTTCATTATTTCCTCTATTATTTTCAACGTTTTAGTAAGCATTTTATACATCGCGACAAAATTTGGCGATATGGAACTCGTGCGGGTCATTGGTATTATTATCCTTTTTTTGATAATTCCTTTCACTCTCGCCTTGATAGGATATATTAAAGAAAAGGAGGAAAAAAAGGTTATAATATCTCTGGTAATTATTCTGTTCTACTTCTTTTTGGAAATATTATTAGACTACATCCTCGTAATTCCTTTCAGAGATATACTCGCACTTCATATCCCCTACATTGTAGTATTTTATGCTGCTGATATGAGCATGATAGGCGTGACTTTCGATAAAAACAAGAAATTGGGATTTGCGGTATTAGTAACTTTCTTTATACTGCTAGGATGTCTTATTTACAGGTATGTGGGTTAAATCCTCTAAAGATTAAGATTTCTAGTCTACTACACGCATCATCTTAAGAAAATAAATTATTTTTCAGAAAATGAACACCAAAATAATGATATAAGTGAGGTCTATAGGACCCTAGCCACGATTTGCCCTTACAAATTTAAATATCATCGCTCCCTTGTATATTATGAGAACTTTTAAGGTGGAATTATGAAAAAAACCGAAAATAAAAAAAATGGTTTAATTCAAAGCCAAAAATCTTTATATTCAAAATTCAAAAGATTAAATCGCCTATTTAAAATTCATTTCTCGTCCTTAACCTTGCTATTTTTATTGGCAT
>JABXKD010000141.1 GCA_013375475.1 Promethearchaeota archaeon | reverse complement strand
GTTATTCGATTGGAATGTAGAGTATAGAGTCGCTTTTTTTTAAAATTTTTAAAAAAATAAAATCCCCATTTTCAAGAAATTTTTAATTTTATTTTAAAAATAAAAAAAAAATTTAGAAAATCGAATTAACACTTTAAACAACTTAGATTATACTTTACTCATAGCGAAAATAAAATTATAAAATAACTTGGAGTTGCATTAAAATTACCTACAACATCATAGTCGACCTTTCACACAAAGAAAAAATTGAGGAATTTCCTGATTTTACTTTAGGGGATGACGACTTAGAAGTTGAATACATTGATAAGAATGAAGGTCCCATAGATTACGATTTACTTGAAGATTATGATATTCTTTTTATTGGTAATATTCAACAAACCAAGGATGGTAAGGATGACAAATTTACTAAAGATGAGCTCCTAGCAATTAAAAGATATGTTGGAGAGGGCGGAGGATTATTCCTGACTACTGGTGAAGGAGGCGACAGAGATGTTCCAATGAAAATGGGTTCTATTAGAGTGTTATATAAGATGACTGGGGTTAAAAGATTCTGGAATGGATTAATTCAAGAAGCGCCATCCCATTTTTTAGTAAATAAACAAAATGTTCTAATAACTGAATTATTTAACCACCCTATAACTGAAGGGATTACAGAAGTGGTTCTTCCCAACTGTACATTCCTTACTATTACTGAAGAAGATGTTGAAGACATTATTGTTACTTCAGAAAAAGCAGAATTTAAATATTTATTAGATAACGATATAAGTGGGATTGGAACGGTTCCCATCTGTGTTGTAAGCGAATTCTTCAGTGGGAGATGCGTCACGATTGGCTCATCAGATTGGTTGATTGAAGATGATTTCGGATTAGATGCTGGAGATAATATTTCTTTTCTAACTAATATTATCAAATGGCTAAGTTTTGAAACCTAACTTTATTCTCCTCTTTAAACACGATTTTAAGTAAAGTCCAGTTTAATCTTTAGCAAAAATCATTAAAAAACCTAAAAAATATATATTAATCATGGGTTTTAGAATTCTTCGGCCAGACTCAACTTTAGTTTGGAATAACGAAGAACTTCGCAGACGTTTTCCGAGGTATCGTGGTATTATTGATGATAAAGAAGTTGCAAGATATAATGTTGCTAAAAGCTTGAGATGTGAATTCAACTCAGACGATTCTATTGAAGATTTAGAAAAATTGTTGGAAGAGAAATCCATCGAATTTAATGAGTTACTAAAAAACCCTACTCAAGATATTCAAAAAAGAGCTATTGTTTCTAAAAATTACATCAATTTAGCTGAAGAATTGGCACTCAAATACCTTGAAGATTGCATGTTTTGCGAAAGACAATGCTCGGTTAATCGTGTTGATGGTGAAAAGGGATATTGCTTTATTTCTAAAGATTCTTACATTTCCTCTGCTTTTCTTCATATGGGAGAGGAAGCACCATTAATCCCAAGTGGCACCATTTTTTTCCAAGGATGCAATTTTGGATGTGTTTTCTGTCAAAACTATGATATATCTCAAAAATGGAAGGAGCGAAGAAATATTGAGGATATTGCGCAAAAAGTTGATGTAAAGCAACTAGCAGCTCTTGCAGACAGATTAGTTGGGAAGGGTGCGATTAATATTAACTATGTAGGAGGGGATCCTATACCAAATATTCATACTATCATTGGGAATTTACAATATCAAACATCAAACACTACTCAACTTTGGAATTCAAACTTTTATCTCACAGACAAGGCGTTATCTCTTATTGTTGATTTAATCGATTTCTGGTTACCTGATTTCAAATATGGAAATAATGAATGTGGAAAAAAATACTCTGGAATTGACAGATATTTCGATGTAATCGCCAGAAATCATAAAAGAATCCATGATGAGGGAAGTGGAGAAATAATTATTCGACACTTAATTATGCCTAACCATATAGAATGTTGCTCTAAACCAATTTTAGATTATATCGCTAAAGAACTACCCAAAGCTGTTGTTAATCTTATGGGGCAGTTCAGGCCAGAATATTTTGCTCATAAATATAAAGAAATAAACAGAAGGCCCTCAATGGAAGAAATCCACGAAGTAAAAAATTATGCTGATGATTTAGGGATTTTATACGAGCCAGTCTCCTAAAATTAGAAAAAATAATAAGTAATGGAAAATTCCCAAATCATAGTAACTTACACTTAACTAACACAATTTTATGGTATTAGCAATGAATTTAGAAGATGTAAAAGGGCTTGGCAAAAAACAAGAAGTTTTAATAGAAGCTGGGATTGATTCCGTTGAGAAATTAGCAAATGCTAATGTAGACGAATTAACGCAACTTAAAGGTATTGGAAAGGCAACTGCTGAAAAGTTCGTAAGTAATGCTAAAGAGCTATTAGGTGAATCAAAAGAAGACGTTTCAGAGGAGAGTAAAACCGATGTTGATAGAACCTCTGAAGTCGACGACGAAGAAAAAAGAAAAAAAGAAGAAGCCGAGAAATTAGAAGAAAAGAAAAAGAAATTGGTCGGATTAAAAGTCGAAGAAGGAGATTTTGTTCTCTTGAAAATGACCGCGAGGACTCAAAAAGGAAAAATATTTAGGGTGTCTTCTGAGGAAGATGCAATAAAAGCGGGAATCTACGAAGAAGAAAAGGCAAAACAAGGGTATTATACACCAGAATTTGTTATAGTGGGAAAACCCGGGTTTTTAAATGAAGGACTCACCGAAACTTTAAAAGATATGAATTTTTTTGAAAAAAAATCCGTACGAATTCCACCCACTAAGGCATTTGGTAAACGAGATCCTCAAAAAATCGAAAGAATAGGTATAGCAAAATTTAGAAAATTGAATGAGGGAAAAAATCCCGAGTATGGTCAAGATTTTACAAACAAAAAAGGTCAAAGAGGTACAGTTACAAACATTATTCAAGGAAAGGTAGTTCTTGATTACAATCACCCTTTAGCTGGTCAATCAATAGACTACAACCTTGAAATAGTAGATAAGATTGAATCATTCAATGAAAAAATCGAATATTTCATGATTTCAAAGGGGATTCCCAAAGAGAACGCATCTGAATTCGTAGTAAATCACTTGGAGGATAAAACTCTAGAATTTATCGTCCCTAAGATGTTTCTGTTTCAAAACCTTACATATCTTAAATTCGGTTTAGCTATGGATTTACAAACCCATATGGGCGACGAAATAGAAGATGTGAAGTTCATAGAAGTGTATGAGAAAATGCCAATTCCACAAACACCTGCAGAATCCGTTATGCAAAAAGTAGATGAATACAATAAAGAGCATGATCACGATCACGATCATGAAACAGAAGATAGTGAGTAATGTTCCCTTATTTTTAATTAACTAAATTTAAGCTACTTACTTATTTCTTGATATTTTTTTAATATTAAATTACATACTCTTGAAACAGGATCAATTTCTCGTTTCCAGTTTGAAAATTCAGGAAAGGTACCTGCATCTACTACGTACAATCTATTGGTTTTCTTTTCTCTCACAAGATCTAGGTGACCGAATAAAAGATTGTATTTATTCTTCCATTTTTTCAAATAATCTTCGATTTCTTTATCAGACTTGATTAAGTTCGTCTCCTCATGTTCGTTTGATAAAGGTTTTTTCTCACAGATACAGAAATCGTTTTCAATAAAGTATGCTAAATAATGGTTTCCCTCAATGAAGTTTTCCAAATAGAGGGGTTCCTCAGTGTCAAGATTAATATCTTTAAATGAGTTATAAACTCTTACTCCTTTACTTCCAGAACCAAGAATTGGTTTAGAAATAAGGGGAAAATAAGAATCATGTAGTTGATTCTTTAAAGAATTGAAAGTCCCCATATATACAGAGGGAACTAGTAGCCCGATTTTTTTTATAGCAAAATATGATTCAATTCGATCCTTATGGGAATAACTAAGGCTCGTGTCTGGGATAACAGGGATTTTATTTGATTCTAAAAAGTAACCCGCATAAAGATAAAGCATTTGTTTAGATTTTAATACATAAAAATCATTTTCTAGTAGTGATTCATTAATACACAAGTTCGTTGCGGTAAAAATGCTTACTTGATGTCCATTGCTCTCAAAATAACTCTTGATTTTTCCAGTGAAATTGCCTGTTCTTTTTGATAAAATTCCTATCTTCATATTCCTATGATTTTAAGTTTTAGCTCGTCTAATTAAATAATCTCCAACTATTTTTGGACCATTTTTTAAGTAGTTAAAATTGGGCGAAGAATTTATATCTGTCAAATAAAAATCTCCCTTTTTTGATTTCAAGAAGTCCATCGAACATATCGTTAATCCAATTGCTTCTGCTGCTTTATAAGCTATTTCGGTTAATTCTTGATCCTTTTCAATTTCAATCCGGGATTTCATTTTATCCGGATTTACTAAAACTGGTATTTGTTTGTAGTAAAATATATCATCACCGAAGAGATACACTTTATACTCCCATTTACTTTTAATAAATTCTTGAAAATATACATGGGTGTATTTAGGTTTTCTCCCACTTGATTCATCTATAGCACGCTTATCAGTTACCGTCAAGAAACCCTCCTTTTTCTGAATTTGTGGATTAAAGGCGTAATTTTTTTGATCAATAATGTTCTTAATAATATATTCCTTGTAAGGAGGTGATTTTCCTACGGGATTCAAAGTGAAATCCGGAACTCGGACCCCCTCTTTTCTCAAAAAAACACTGTTTAAAAACCTATTAAAAGCGAGTGAAATGCTTCTGGATGAGTTAATTACAGGAATATCCGTTTCTTGTTCGATAAATTTAGCCAGATTTATTATTAAGTCTCCTTTAGCTTTCACAAAAAATATGTTCTCATCAAAACTATAATTTGAGAAATCTAGAAAATAATCTTCTTCAATATAAAATGATACATCCGCGTGATTTTTACAATATTTCAAAAATTGGGCTGATTTTTTTTCTAAGTGATATTTATCTGTAATCAAACCAATTTTTACCAAAGCACTCACCTTAATTTTAACTACTCGACGAAAATATAATATTTTTTAATGATGATTAGTATAATTCTAGTTTACCTTAAAAGAGTTGCTGGAACCAATCCATACATTTATATATTTTAATTTGTTTTAAAGAAATCAAATTATATAGGTTTTTTTAATGGCTAATAATATAAAAAGGAAATATATTGGAGCCATTTGTAATAGGGATCTTGAGGTAATGGAAAATGTCAAGAAATTCCTATTAAAGAATTATCATGTAACTATTGTAAATTTAATGAAAAATGGATTTGAATCCTTTAATGCAAAAT
>JABXKD010000140.1 GCA_013375475.1 Promethearchaeota archaeon | reverse complement strand
ACCGCAAAAATCCTTATAAAGCTGTGTATGGACATTTTTTGGTAGAGCATCAATTACCCACCATGATTGAAGAGTGGTAGCACTAAAAATAATTCTTGGATTAATTTCTCTGATTATTTTTGCTGTTTCTTCAATATTGTTGAGGTCAATTTTCACAAACTCAATATTGGGATACAAATTTAAATAACTTGCTCCCATTAAAGCAGTATTTGTTCTCCGAATTCCATGGTCTTCATTTAAGTCAGCAGTGACTATCTTAGTAATATTAGGAACCCTGGCAAGAATTTCTAAAGCAATTCCTCCTAATTCACCTAATCCGATAATCATCAATGTATCATTTTTTTTATTCAATTTTATTAAACTCCTTTCAAAATTCTTTAATTTATTTGCTATTTTAAAAACTTTTGGGTATTAGATTTAATTTCGCATATATCACAATCGATCAAATAAAACCTCCTTTTTTTCAGAGATAAAAAGAATTCCTATAGCTTTCATGTTGTTAATGGAGTAAAGATTTAAAAAATCAGTCAATAATTAATCATAATAGTCTTTTTACTCTATAACCAGGATAAACCCCATTATATCTTTTTTGAACTACTGCATTATAAACATAATTTATTAGTGTATTTATATCAAAAACCGGTAAACCAATTGCCTCCTGTACTGCTGCTGCAAATGGGGGCATATCAGCACATTCGAGTACCATAGCCCCTGTTTGTGGGTTTTGCTTTACTAAACTCTTTGAAACTTCAACTACTTCTTTTTCAATTTTTTCAATATTCCCAAAAGGTTGTTGTTTTAATATCATATTCGAAAAATTCTCCTGCTCTTCCATACCCGCAATACAAACTGGAATATTATTAATATTGACAGCCTCTAAATGTTTTTTTGTAAGCCTCCTCTTGTTTGCAGTTAATATTCCAACTTTTTTATTTTTAGCAAGCATACTTGAAACCAAAGGTACTTGTATTAGACTAGACATAAAAACTGGTATTTCAAGCACTTCAGCCATTTCCTTCTGAAATATTGCAGTAAATCCACAGCTGGTAGTTATAGCTCTAACGCCTTCGTTTTCTAATTCTTTTGCAGCACAAATAAACAAGTCCAATAGCATTGGATCATTCTTCTCTACTAATCTATCAGTAGTGGCTCCTTTTACAATTTTATATTTTACTGGAAAACTATAAGAAGTAGCATTTCCAATATCTCCGGGTACTTTCGGTTCTACCGTCTCTAATTTTAATATTCCAATTACCTCACCATAAGTGGAATAACCACCATAAAGTTTAGCTGTCATCAGATCACTCTCATTTCTTTTATTTTTTCAATAAATTACAAACATTGCTTTAACTATATAAACTAAGTTAATAATTCATCCCTATTATTTTGCCTATTTTAGTGTAAATTTCAGATAATTTATGTTCCGGATATAATGTAGGAATCCAAGGGAACCTCCACATATTATGTTCCTCAAGATATTCAAAGGCCTTGGATAAATCTTCCAATAACTCTATTGGTCCTGAAAACATTATTTCATTATCTTGGGTCATGGCAGTACGTCTATCTCCTAAACATGGCGATGAGACAATACATTTTTTATTCTGTATCACGGGAACAACAGCATAAACGCAAGCGGCATGACCTGATAGAGTACAATTAACACTAATCCCGTCTATGCATTCTTTAGCTATGAGAAGTTGTGTTAACTGAGAAGGATCGCAATAGATAATAAACATGTCTGGCTTAAAACTACATTGATTCAGCGGAGCAGATATAATTCCAATATATTTAGCAAGCTTTATATGAGGAAACGATTGTGCCCATTTTTTCCCTGCCTTTTGGTTCATTGCAGAAGCAGGGAAACGATTATTACCCTGTAAAAATATTTCAGGAGCTTCTGCCAGCCCAAATCCTACAACCGGCTCAAAACACCACATATCTTCTTTAAGCATGGCAATAGTTTCCCCTGCCCAGCGAGACATTGCAAAAACCTGACAAAGATCTAAATGATAACCCCAATCTTTCATTGGTCTCTTAGCTTCTTTCGGTATATCATTTACATCCCTTAAGAGCTTAATTGCTAAAATATGTGTTCTTAAACGCAATTTTTCCCAAATATCTTCTGCCTTTTTATGAATATCTTTTAGACTCATTATTCTAATCTCCGCCTTAAAGATTATTCCATTTAACCCACAGTAACAATTTAAATAAAACTATAAATTCATATGAGAATTCTAATATTGTAAAATGAAGCAGTATTATATCGATGCTATAGACAAGATAACAGATAAACAATTACTTGTTATTTATTAGTGAAATATTCTTTTATAGAAATTTAAAAATAATAAATATAATTATCAATTTTATTATGTAGATGCTTCGATTACAATTGCCTTAGCTCCACTTTGTTTTGCTGCATGTGCTCCATGTACAATTTTGCCATTAAAATAGACACAATCGCCTTTCTGTAGAATTATTATCTTTTTTCCATACTTAAATTCTAAAGTACCTTCGAGTACAAAAATCATTTCTTCATTTTCGTGACAAAGTTTAGTAAATTTCTTTCTTTTTGAGTAGTAAACCATGAAAGGTTCCATTTCTTTTTTACCCTTTTTATATGCTAATGGGCTCGCTATGTAACTTTTTCTAGAAATCATAGGTCTTTCATTCGCCCTGACTACACTAATATCAATATCTTTGTTATTATCAGTTATGAGATCACTAAATGATACTCCCAAAGCAGATACAATCTTAATATATGTTGTAATAGGTGGAAATGTCTGAGAGTTTTCAATTTTAGAAATCATTGAAATTGAAACTTTAGATCGTGCGGAAAGTTGTTTTAAGGTAAGTCCCCTTTCTATTCTGATTTTTCTTATATTCTTTGCAATAGTTTTAGATACTTGTAAAGGCATAAAAAATACTCCAAGAACATTTTATAAATAATTATATCATAATAAATATTTTAATGTAAAGAAAATTATTTTAATCAGATTATAATTATTGTTAAGGATAGGGAAACATCCTATTTTTTCTATGGTTTAGTTTCCCATTTTACGAGGTCTTCCATTAGGACTTCAATCTATCGTCTATCTATAGTAGTAATACCTAAAGTTTTAACCATCCGGTTAAAAAACTCGCTCAAATCCCATCATAGATTGTCCGCTAAAAGTTGCCGAATTATTGACTTGGTACACTTTCCTTATTTATTTAAATATGACAAACGAAACGGCAGACTGTGTGAAAAGTATAACATTTTAACTTAATATAAATCAAGCAAAGAAGGTGGATTCATGGGATATATAGAAGGTGAAGACAGAAATCAAATCATACTCTTTCCGGAAAGTATCGATGCATATGTAACTGACAACAATTCCGTTCGGATCATCGATGAATATATTAAGCAGCTTGACCTGAAAAGCCTACACTTTAAAAGGGCAGCTACCCCTAAAATAGCAAGACCGCCCTATCACCCCAAAGATATGCTAAAACTTTATCTCTACGGCTACTTAAACCGCATCCGTTCCTCCCGAAGACTAGAACAGGAAGCCATCAGAAATTTAGAGGTCATCTGGCTGCTTAGGAAACTAAAACCTGACTTCAAGACCATTACCGATTTCCGGAAAGATAATAAGAAAACACTGAAGAAGGTCTTTCGGGATTTCACCAAATTATGTGATGAATGGGAGCTATTTGGCAAGGAACTCATCGCCATAGATGGCTCCAAGTTTCGAGCCTGTAATGCCAAAAAAAATAACTACAACTCTAAAAAATTAGCAAGACATCTCCAATACCTTGATGAGAAGATCGAAGGCTATCTTAAAGAACTGGATGATCATGATCAGATCGAATCCCCTGACCGCCAGCCTGATGCCAGAGAAATAACCAAAAGGATACAACAGTTAAGAGAGCGCAAAGAAAAGTATCAACAATACCAGAGGAAACTAAAACAGAGTGGACAAAATGAGATCTCCACTACCGATCCCGACTCCCGGTTGATGACCAACAACAACCATATTGAGGTCAGCTACAATGTGCAAACCACTGTGGATGCCAAACACAAATTGATTGCCGATTTCAAGGTAACCTGTAAACCCAATGACCTGGGTCAACTGGCCCCCCATGGCCCTAAGAGCCAAAAGGCTCTTAAGGCCATAAGACCTTTGAAGTATTGGCCGATAAGGGTTACTATAAAGCCCAAGACTTACAGAAATGTAGTGAAAAGGGGATTACCCCTTATGTGACCAAACAAACCCATGCCAATACTACCAAAGATCAAGCCTTCTATGCTGATCAGTTTAAGTATGATAAAAGCAAAAATGTCTATCTCTGTCCAGCTGGAAAGGAACTCCATTATTACCGGGCCAGGAAGAAAGATGGAAAAGTAATCGGCTATGAATACCGCCATCCCGATGCCTGCAAAGATTGTCAGTTTAAAACCAGATGTAGCAGAGCTAAAAAAGGGAGATCCATCTTCCGACATGTCAAACAGGACCTGCTGGATCGCATCGATACCCAAACCAAAAAAAACCTCAAAAAGTATAAGCTCAGACAGATGATTGTAGAATATCCCTTTGGCACCATCAAACGAGGCTGGGGTGCCTATTATTTCCTGACCAGGAGAAAGGTCTCGGTCAGTGCCGAGATCTCCCTATCCTTTCTGGCCTATAATCTCAAAAGGGTGATCAACATCCTGGGAACAGAAGAGATATTAAGAAGATTAAGACAGAGAGGGGATGTGGTATTGGTATAGAAGTACCAGTACTTCTTTCTTTGTTTTTTTACATCTTATTAGAAGCTGAAGGAGACAGTTTGACCTTAAGTTTGGCTCTTATGGAAGAATAGATTACTGGTTTTCACACAGTCTGACGTTCCACTGTCTTTTATATATTATTCATATATTATAATAGAGCTGCATATATCGATATTTTTCAATATATTGAGTGATTTAAAATAGGAATATTCCATTCTATAATCTTCACCAAATAGGACGTCGTGAAAAATCAGTTCAGAAAAATCATCATCATAACCTATGGCTACACGATAGTGTAGATTTTGTAAAATCCTTGGGAATCTGGAAAATTGGATAGCAATGACCGGAATACCTTCCTGTAGATACCCTTTTATTTTATTGATTGACATGAGTTTAAATTTGGCTTTTAAACCGAGCTTTTTTACATAAGAAATCATCTTACAGGGATTGCCGTATCCTTCATTGGTCAGGGGATTATCATCCACCATTATTGCTTCTGCAATTTCCTCTTGAGAAATACTCATATTATAATATTCCAAAACCATTGCCAGTGATGCAACTCCGCAACCATTATAGGTAAGGCAGGATTGAAATGGAACATCAATATAAGTATATTTTATTGCCGGGTCAGGAATAATGCTTGAACATGAAGATAGAAAAATAGTGAGAAGTATTATTGTCATGATAAAAGGAATTCTTTTCAATAATATTTTCATTTCTATGC
>JABXKD010000013.1 GCA_013375475.1 Promethearchaeota archaeon | reverse complement strand
ATCAGTCTTTTTTTATATATGTTTTATATTAATTGAATAAAAAATATTCGTTAATCAATTATAATTGATTTTTCAGGACATTGATGTAAAATGTTTTTAACTATCCTCCAAATGGGAACTATTCCTATGGAGAAACTATTCCCAATAATCATTATGGTTGCATTTGCTGTAGGAGATATCTTATTACTTAAGCTTGGATTAGTAGCAACTAAAGCAAAAAAAAGAACTCGGATGAAATGGGTTGCGGGAAGCTTTTTGATTCAATTTGGAGTAGTTTTCATTATTAGTTCTCCTTTATTTTTGCTTGGGATTATGGGTGCTTATCGTGGAGAACCTGAAGGCTTAGTACCGATTATTCTCCTTTCAATATTTATTGATTTCAATGTAATTAATATTTTACATCAGATTGGTTTGAAGCGCTCACTTATAGTAGTCGTACTTACATTTGTTCCAATAATGCTAATAATGGTTATTTTTGGTTCAAGTTTACCTAGTTTTTTCATGTAAATGTCTCATAAATTAATCTCTTTATTAATTTCTTGATTCATTTCAACAATTTTTTCTCTCGCCGCTTCACCGAATTTATTTGGAGCGTATTTTTTATTCTTAGAATATGCATAGATTATACATCTTGATGAGTTTACTATTCCTCCTAATCCGTTTTGGTTAAATCCAGATCTTATATCGTCCGCCGTAGCTCCTTGAGCACCGAACCCAGGTAATAATATGAAAGAATTTCTAATTACTTTTCGTACGGCATTTAGTTCCTCCGGGAATGTAGCACCTACTACTACACCTAAATTATGGAATCCTGAAAATTGGTCTAATTTATTTCCCCAATCATAGACGAGTCTCGCCATTTTAATATAATTTCTTTCAAGAGTGATTTTATCTACTTTAATTTCGGTTTTGGATTCTACTATATTCGGAATATTTGCACTGAAAATATTTTGAAAATCTTTACTACTAGGATTTGATGTCTTAACTAGGATAAATTTACCTCTTTCTTTATACTCTAAAAATGGTTTAACTCCATCAATTCCGAGATAAGCATTTAAAGTGCACGCATCCGCATTAAAAACTTTAAAGGTAGAATATGCGTACGCTTCTGAAGTTGATCCAATGTCATTTCTTTTTGAGTCTAAAATGACAAGTAAATCTTTTTTGTGAGCATACTTAATAGTGTTTTTTAAAGCGTTCAGAGCTTCGTATTTTTCGTAAAAAGCTATTTGTGGTTTTATAACTGGGATTAAATCGAATGTATTGTCTATTAGCGTTTTATTAAATTCAAGTATTATTTTGTTTGGATCTTCTAATTCGTTGATTAGAAATTGTGGAATTTCCCCTTCTTTATCTAGTCTAGGGTCCAATCCCATACATACAACACTGCGTTTATCTATAATTGATTGAATTACATCTTCAATAAAATTCATGATTATAGTATTTAGGAATTGTGCAGTTTAAATATTAATAGGAAACGGTCTTTATTATTCTTGATATTTTAATTAAAAAAAAAGAAAAAGTTTATTTTTGTTAAGGAAATTTCCGGTAAATTTTAATCCTTATTGGCGTTAGCCGATCTTCTTTCACGGATCTCTTCCTTAACTTTTTTTATCGTTATTCCTTTAAGTTTAATGAATCGATAAAGATAAATGCAGGTGGAAATCAATATTCCGACGAGGTAAAACACTTGAATGGTCCAGAAAAATGGCTCTATCGATGTAAAGAATACGAGTTTAAAAGCGTAAGATAAGCATGTAATCGTTGCGATCCAAATCATAGAAATAAGTAAAGCTATTCTTTCGTATAACTTAGGTTCTCCTTTATCAAAAACAAATATTTTTAACCAAAAGATAATACAAACAAACGCTACAGGGGTAAAGATGAGGGAACCTATTGCAATCGGGATAAGTAAATACACTGCAAATCGATTTCTCCAGATATCCAGGACATCTCCTAATGTCATTTGATCTTGAATTTGAACTTTCGCATACTTTTTTCTCAAGCTAAAGTATCCTTTCTTTATTTTTCTTCCTATTTCTTTTGCTTCTCTCTTTACACGATCTACTACTCCTTCGTCTGCAGCTTCCTGAAATTCTTCTTTAATTAAGGGAATTATATATAATGTTAGTATCAGTGAGATAACACCATAAAGAAATACTAGAAGATCGATCCAATATTGTATGCCTGTCGGAGGTATGGTGGGAGGTAAGCTAGAAACTATACTATAAATCGCGTATCCTATGAGAATCCCTGGGATTATCAATTGAAAAATTACAAGAGCTTGAACTTCTTTTTTACTAAATTTCTCAGTAAAACGATTGAGAATCCACAATATAGCATTTGACACAGTCAATACCAACCCAAAACCAGAGAGAAGCTTCATTGTCCAAAAGAAAATTAAGTAAGTAATGTTCAATGCAACAAATCCAAATATGAATTCAAGAACCATGAAAATTGTTGCAGCAATTAAGCCAACGATATAGAAAACATCAAATTTTTTGAGTTTTAGATTCATAAATAAAATAAATTGCGTGGAATCTTAATAATGTTCGTGTTTTCAAACCTTAAAAGATATTGTTACGGTTCTGATTCATCAATTATATCGTAAATTTTGTCAATAAGGGAACCAATTTCTATTGTTTCTTGTTCTTCAGTTCTCATATTTTTTATCGTTACTTTATTTTGTTCCATTTCTTTTGGGCCAATTATTAATACGATCAAAACTCCTAGTTCATTGGCTTTACTCAATTGGTTTTTAAGATTTGAAAAACGATAGTCCACAATACAAGGAAAATCTTCAGCTCTAATCATACGAGCTAATTTTAATGCGAAATTTGTAACATCATCATTAATCGAGGAAATGTAAATAGTATCGGTATAATCTTTTTCTCGAATTTCTTCGGGTATTAGATCATATGTCTTCAGAAATAAAGAGAACATTAATATACCCATTCCAAATCCAGTTCCAGTAATTTTTTCATCAGAAAATAAAGTTAGCAGATCATCGTAGCGCCCACCGCCAAAAATACTTCTAACATTTTCTTTTCCTGTATCAAAAACCTCATACACTATTCCTGTATAATAATCCAGACCACGTACCACACCTGGAGAAAAAGTACAATATTCTGAGATTTCTGCATCTTTTAGAAGTTGTATAAATGATGTTAATTCTTGATAACCTTTGGATTCGTAGAAATCATCAGAGATATCATCAAACTTGTTTAAAATGTCATCTAAACTAGTAGCTTCCTTTAGTTTGTAAATACCTTGGATAATCAATTCGTTTTGAAAATTATCCAAAATATACTTCTCGTATTCTGAATCTTCCATCTTATCAGCTTTATCTAATATTTTATATACTAAAGGTATTTTTTCTTTTGGAACTTGTAAGATTAGTTCACATACAGAATCTATAAAACGCCTATTATTGTAGTAAATTTGGAATTGTTTTGATGTAGCACCAAATTCAGAAAAAATGTCCACAATAATATTAAATATCTCAAGATCAGCATAAAGACTATTCTCTCCAAGAATATCCATATTTATCTGCTTAAATTCCCGTCGTCTACCTTTTTGAGGTCTTTCGTAGCGATAACATGTCGGAACTGAAATCCACCTAATAGGTTTTTTTAATTCTTGCCTTTTAGCAGTGATCATACGTGCTAATGATGGAGTAAGTTCAGGAATTAAAATTAATTTTTCTCCTTTTTTTTTCTCAACTATGAACGATTGTTCATTTACTAACTCATCAGAAGATTTAGCGGCGAAAATCTCGATGGGCTCCAAGCTAGGGCTTTCGAATTCTTCATAACTATACAAATCCGCAATATCTCGTATAGTATCAATTATCCAGTTTATTTCCCGCAAATCAGAAGGATAATAATCTTCCATTCCTCTAAGTGGTTGAGTTGATAGTTTCTTAGACATAATATTGTTCATCTAAATTAGCTTTAATAATAAATAAAAATAGGTTCACTATCAAATATCTTTTTCGTTTTTATTAGAGATAGGAAGGTCAGTTAAACTTTTTCATATTTCACATTAATCATGATAAAAATCTATTAAAAGAATTGAGAGTTAAATTAATTATGCCAGATATTGAAATGATTAACCCGGGAACTCCCGTTGTTGGACCTTATAATCCAGGTATTAAAGCTGGTAATTTAGTATTTATTTCTGGTCAAGTTTCGGCGCAATCTGATGAAGATATTAAAGAACAAACCTTATCTACACTAAATAAAATAAAAAAGATCGTAGAAGCTGGGGGAGGTAAAGTTTCGAGTATAGTTAGAACAACAATATTTTTAAAAAATATTAGCGAGTTTAGCGAAATGAACGGAGTTTACAAAAAATTTTTTGATGATAACGGCGTTTCAAAAGCTTACCCTTCAAGGGTTACTGTGGAAATATCCAATTTGCCTCTCCCTAGCATGAAAATAGAAATTAGTGCAATCGCTGTGTTATAGTTCAATTTAGTATTTTTTTCTTTTTTTTATAGCGCTCCACTAAAATTTTGTTTACACATATCTCTTTACATTTGACAAAAGCTAAAAAGTAATTTACATGTATTACTATTTAATTACTTAATGCGAAGGTTGAATGGATTTTGATTTTAACATCTACTTATGAAGAATTAAAGAATTTAGTAAAAAACCAGAAATTTCCATTGGTAATTTGTGATCTTGATGCTTTCAACCAGAATCTAGAGAGAGTCGGTAAGCATCTTAAGGAGTCGAAAAAAAGTCTAAGGCTTTGTACTAAATCAATTAGAGTACCTGAGTTAGTAAATAGAGTAGAAAAAGAAGATTTTGTTAATGGCATATTTACCTATAACTCAGCTGAAGCTTTGTTTTACGCAGAAAACTACAAAACCAAAGACATATTGTTGGGTTATCCTACTATGTCCAAGGTTGATGTAGAAGAATTGTGCCAAGCAGCAAAAATAGAAGGGGTAACTATTACGGTAATGGTGGATGATACTACACAGATTGATCTTCTAGAAAGTATTGCTGCTAAAAACAATGTTGAACTCAGTACATTGATTGAGGTTGATGTAGCAGATACTCTACTAGGGAGAAATGTTGGTGTTTATAGAAGTCCTATAAGGAAACCTGAGGTCGTAGTAAATCTTACTCATATAATTAGTAAAAAGACTCACTTACGCTTTCGAGGGATAATGGGTTACGAAGCTCAGAATGCAAGTATTGGGGACGATAAAATATTATTCCGATACGCAAAGAAACGATCTCGAAAACGCGTAAATTTGTTGCGACAAAATATCGTAGATGCTCTAATTAATGCAGGATTCCCTCCTGAAGTCGTAAACGGAGGAGGATCAGGATGTTATCAGGAAACCGCCGCCGAACCATCTATAACGGAAATAGGGATTGGCTCATTACTTTTTAAGTCGCATATTTTCGATGCGATTAACTCTCTAGATGATTATATTCCATCTCTATTTTTTGTTTTACAAATTGTTAGAAAACCCAGAGAAAACATAGCAACTGCGTTTTCAGGGGGATATATAAGTTCTGGTAGCGTAAGAGCATTGCCTTTACCAGTAATTCCAGAGAATTTAAAATTATCAAAAGATGAAGGATTTGGTGAAGTTCAGACGCCCTTCATTTTTAATTCAGAAGAATCACGGGTTAGTCTTGGAGATCCAATATTCTGCAGATTTAGTAAAGCAGGAGAACCATTAGAGCATTTCAATGAAATTAATGTTTATACTAAGGGAGAATTTATTGATAAGTACAAAACGTACAGGGGATTTGGAAAAAGGTTTTCTTAAAATATTCTATATTTTACAAAAAAAAATGAAAAAAAATGAAGTATCTTTAATATAAATCTTTTACGACGAAATCTAAATTAAGATTTGTCAATGTTTCTTTGAGTGGATAGCCATTTTCAGGATTCCATCCCATTTTCTCACAATATCCTTTGTAATCTTCTAAATAATCAATAGATACAGTTCTTTCAGACAATTTACTGTTTATAATATCTACGCCTTCACGTAGAGTAAAAGCTTGTCTAAGTGTTTGTATCCTAAGTCCGATTTTAACCAAATCATTCACAGATAAATCCCAACCTACAATTGATTTGATTAATTCTTTTAAAGGATACTGAAGATAGAACGCTAGGAATTCGCATAACCCTAAACTATTGAAGCTTTGCCATAAGCCAGCAATTAACTTTTCGGCTTCGCTTCTATCTTCTCCACGTCTTTTAAATTTCTCTGGTAAGGAAAATCCGTCGAATAATCCGTTAGGCTTCATTAAAGGTCCTCCAGCTAGCATATCAAGAGAAGCAGTTGTATGTCTTCCAGGAGTTGGATCGAACGCAAACGAAGCACCCATGCTCTTGTAATATTTTGGTGAATGCATTCCAAGTTCTTGACCCAAAGCATGAATAGCATAAGTTTCACTACCTTTTCCTATCTTTTCAGATGCAATTTTGCATCCATCAGCTAATAGATCGCCAATTCCTTCCCGAGTAATTATTTTTTTCAGGACTTCTATTATAGCATTTGAATTTCCCCATGTCAATTCTATACCATCCGTGTCATCTACGCTTAGAAGTCCATTTTCAAAACATTCAATTGCGAACGCTATTGTACCTCCGGCTGAAATCGTATCTAAACCGGCTCGATTACATAGGTCGTTAGCAGCAAAAATCGATACGAGATCATCGTTTAATAACAAATGTCCGAAGCTCGCGCATGTTTCGTACTCAGGTCTGTGGGTCTCTTCAATATTAGCTTCAGGTACCTTCATAATGGCTCCACATTGAACAGGACAAGAAAAACACCCATACGACTTTTGCTTAAACTTTAATAATTCCGGTCCGGATATTTTGTTTAGCCTCTCGTCTGGAAAATCTTCTTTAGTTCCACCCCAGTTTTTACATGGTGTATCTCCAATTTGAAAAGAAATAGTATTCCCAAAGGTGGTACCCATAGTTCTAAAGGCAGCCACTGCACCTCTAGTAGCATTTTGTATAGATTCATTGTAGCTCTTAGTGCTTTCAAGTAGTTTATTCTTATCTGAAACGTTAATAGATTGATTTCCTTTAAGCACGATTGCTTTTAACTTCTTAGAGCCCATAACTGCGCCTAATCCTGATCTTCCAGCAAGTCTTGCTTTATCAGTTACAATTCCAGAGATTAAAGATAATTTTTCTCCCGATTGGCCTATACTCGCTACTTGAGCTCTACTATACTTCTCGAGCAGTTTTTCTTCAGTTTGAACTGCGTCTAAGCCCCAAAGTTCTGAAGCATCTAGTATTTGTTTTTCTCCGTCTAAAATTGTTATATACTTTGGAGTTTTTGCTGCACCTTTAAACAAGATAGCATCGTAGCCGCATTTTTTAATTTCAGGGCCGAAATAACCTCCACAGTTAGAGTCACCCCACGTTCCAGTGAGGGGAGATTTTCCAGCTACCATAAATCGACCAGAGAGTGGTGCTACTGTTCCCGTTAACAATCCTGGGAAAAATCCAAGGATTGCTTCGGGCGATAATGCATCTACCTTTGCTGGCATATTTTGATAAAGAATTTTCGTTGCTAAACCATACCCTCCAATGTATTGACGATATAATTCTTCAGGCAAATTCTCCTCTTGAAATGTCTCTTCAGTTAGATTTACCCATAAAATTTTACCTAAATATCCATTTGGCATTTTTTTTACACCTAAGTGTTAATTTTTAGAAATATGTTGCAAGTGAAATTATTAAATAATTTAAATGTTTAGAATGTATAAAAGTCATAACAGAATGTAGATAAAAAGTAAATAATTATGCCTAATCAAAAGAAAGCATATATCATAATGAATTTAGTTGATAATTGCGCTACTACCCTAAACGATATACAAAAAGATACTGAATTTGAAGTAGATGAGAATGTCATCGCAATTAACCAAAATATACCCTTAGGTCACAAGTTTGCTTTAAAAGATATCAATAAGGATGAACTTATAAAAAAGTACGGTCAGTCAATAGGAGTTGCTACTAAAGATATAAAGAGAGGAGATTGGATACATACTCATAATCTCACGAGTCAATATCTTAAGGAGGTGTTGAAGGATTGAAAGAAGAATTTATGGGATATCAGAGACCAAACCGAGAAGTAGGAATTAGAAATCACATCGCCATTATATCATCAGTCGTATGCGTAAACCATGTAGTTCAGCAAATCGCTGATAAAGTAAATGGTGCGGTAGCAATTACTCATCCTTTAGGATGTGGCCAATTTGGTCCAGACTATAGCAATACACTAAATACCTTAATAGGTTTAGGAGCGAATCCTAATGTGTTCGGAACTATTGTTGTTGGGTTAGGGTGCGAAAACATTAGTAGTAGATTATTGGCAAAAAATAATAAGAAATCAAAAAAACCGGTAGAATTTTTTGATTTACAAGAAGTTAAGGGAGGATCACCAGCGGCTATAGAAAGAGGCGTCAAACTTGGTAATAGATTTTCAGAAGAAGCAAAAGAGTTGAAAAGGGAACCATTCGATTTCTCCCACATTGTACTAGGATTAGAATGTGGAGGATCAGATTCAATTTCTGGAATATCAGCTAATCCCGCATTAGGAATTGTATCTGATAGAATCGTTAAATTTGGAGGGACTTCTATATTACCAGAATTTACGGAATGGATTGGGACTGAACATTTACTTATCAAACGAGCAATTGATAAAAATGTCTCAGCACAAATACATGAGTTACTCTCCGGTTTCTTAGAAAATCTGAAGGGATTAGGTATTAACTTTCTTGGAGTACAACCCACTCCCGGGAATATTGAGGGCGGATTGACAACAATAGAAGAAAAAAGTTTAGGAACCATCGCAAAGGCAGGAAAATCTCCTATTCAAGGATTAATTCAATATACTGAGAAACCTAAAAGTAAAGGATTATGGCTCATGATCGAACCAAGTTTAGATGTCGAATCTATGACAGGATTAGCTGCAGCTGGAGCAAATATTATTGCTATGACGACAGGAAGAGGTACTCCTTGTGGAAATCCCGTGGTTCCTGTTATAAAATTATGTGGAAATCCGAAAACTTGTGAATGGATGGCAGAAAACATTGATGTTGATATGAGTCCAATTATTAAAGGAGAAAAAACCGTAGAGGAACTTTCAGAAGTTCTGTGGTTAAAGATGAAAAATACACTAAATGGTGAAGAAACCCAAGCAGAAAAATTAGGTTTTAATGATATAGCAATTTGGAGAAATACAGCAGCACCCTTTCAATATATGCATTGTAAATAAAAATAGGAATTCTTATAAAAAAGGATTTTTATCCTTAAAAATCTTCTCTTTATACTTCTCTAGAGATGGCGGAGCTAAACCTTTTTCTGTTGCTTCCTTTTTCATAGATTTTAAAATTTCGCCACAGTTAATTGAAACAGGACACCAGTGCAGGCAATTTTCACATCCTGTACAAAGAAATAGACCATCGTTTACAGCGGCTTCAATTCCATTGTGAATATAATCTCTTATTATCGCAGTAGCTCCTAAGCCGTACTTGGAAGCGTAGATATTACCAAATGCTCGAGAGGCAGTACAGGGAAAGATACAAGATTTGCAACCAAGACACTTTAAAAATTCAGCATAAATGAGATTCTCTTTAGCAGCTTTAGTTCTCCAGTCATCAACAAGGATAACGACTACTTCCTTTGCTCCGTACATACCTTGAACGCTTGTGCCTTGTATATCAGAAGTATTTGACGGTCCTGAAATGAGACTTATGTAATTAAAGGAAACATTATTTATTCTAGATGCCAATTGTGTCATTAAAACGGCATCCAAAATATTAGGGACGATTTTAGTAATACCACATACGACAATGTGCTTTTCAGTTGCTCTTGTTATAAGACTGATATTACCTTCGTTTTCTCCTAATACAATTGTTCCATCCTCCGCAGAAATAGCATTTGCAGATGTTAAGGAGACTTTCACCTGGTTGAGCAACTCATTTCTAAAAGTACTTCTAAAATAGTCGACGATCGCTTGAGCTTTAGGTTCAAGTTCTACTCCATATACCTCCTTAATTTTATTTGCAATTTCTTCTTCAGTAAAATGAGCTCCGGGGCCAACTTGAAAACTTGGTAAAGTATAATTGAACAATTGAACAAGGACATCCCCTAAATCGGTTTCTTTTATTTTTATTTTATTCTTTTTCAATACATCAATAATGCCGATATCTTTAGCTTCAACTGATTTCGACTTGTAAATAGTTCTATTATCCCCTAATTCTTCCATGAAAATTTTTTGAGCTTCTTCATTTGTTTTTGCGTAATGAACAATAAAGTTCTTTTTCCGCATTATATTAATGCATTTTTCAACGTAGGATTCCATATGTTTAACAAACTCTTCCCGCATTGCGGTAAGATTATCCCGATTTTGATCAACAAATTCTCGACTCGTATCTTCGTATAAATATCTCATATCATGTTGCCTAGTTTTTATCGTACAAGCCATCTTCCAGAATGTTCCAAATTGGTTTTCTAAAGTCCCTTCTTTTTGAGAAGTTTCGATGTTTTCCTTAACTTTTTCATATAATTCCTCTCCTTTTTCATCCATCTAGAGGATCAACTCCTTCTATAATGTTTATAATAAAATCTTCAAATTTAACCACAGGTTTTTTTATTTGGTGCTCTTCTCTAATACGAGCCAAAGCGGTAAAACAAAAAGGACATGCAGTTATTAAAATTTTTCCGCGATTTAATTGATCAAAAATCAATTTTGAATTGTAATCACTATTTTCTTTAAATATTGAATAAACCCCCCCTCCAGCGCCGCAACAAATGCTATTTGTTCTATTATTTTCCATTTCGTTGAGTTCGATATTATCGATTGAATTGAGGATTTTTCTAGGTTCTTCAATTATAGGTACTTCAGCATTTCTTAAGTGACAAGCGTCGTGATAGCTTACTTTTAACTTCTTTCCAGAATGTTTTAAATCTAACTTTGAGAGATTTTCTGGTTCAGCTAAAAATTGAAGGAAATGTTTAACATTAATTTTAAATTCGTTTCCTAGAAATTGGGTGTAATATTTTGTTAAATAATTATAGCATCCCGCGCAAGTAGTCACGATCTCGGAAATATCGTTAGTTTTAAACCAATTATTTACAAATTCCACATGTTCTCTTAACTCGATATCATTTCCAATATGATACGATAAAGCCCCACAGCATGGGACATCGTCTAAAACTGTGTAAGTCGGATCGATCGATTGGATAATTTTAATAGCGTTAGCACATGTATTCTTATATTTGGAATTTGACAAGCAACCTAAGAAGATTAATTTTTTCATAGTAAGTATAAAATTTGATTTTTAAAAAAAAATTTGATATTATTTTATTTAACCTTTTATCTACTTATACTTAATAATAATTTAATGGAAATTTAAAACATTTAAAATATTTCATAATCTAAGTGAACGAAAAAGTGAGTTGATTATAATTCCAAAATTATTGGAGAATGAAAAGAAGAAATTTTCACTATTTCTAAATAAAGATCGATGCGGAGGATGTCAAATGTGCATTTCTTTATGTCCCACTGGTATTTTAGAGCTCAATAATGAATTAAATATGCGAATTGCTTATACTCCTCGAGTTAAAGAAGGAAAGTCTAAGTATTGCACAGGATGTAGAAGATGTGAATATGGGTGCCCGGATTGGTGTATTTATGTTCTAGATGAAGAAGAACCTAAGACTAAAAAAGCTAAAACATGATAAGGTGAAATAAAAAATTGAAAGTAAAAAATACTAAAAGATATTTGCCAGAAGGTAAACACGTTATGATGGGAAATGTCGCGATGGCAGAAGGAGCATTAGCAGCAGGTTTAAATTTTTTTGGAGGTTATCCGATAACTCCTTCTACTGAAGTTATAGAACATCTTGCTAAGCGATTACCAGAGGTGGGAGGGTGTTGTATTCAAATGGAAGACGAATTAGCATCAATTAATGCCGTAATGGGGGCATCTTTAACCGGAGCAAAAGCAATGACAGCAACTTCTGGACCGGGTCTTTCTTTAATGGTAGAAACAATCTCAATGGCAGCAAATCTTGAAATTCCGTTTGTTTTTTGTGATGTTCAACGCGTTGGTCCTGGCAGCCATGGACCCGTAACTGCACCCCATCACAACGATTTAGGATTAATTCGTTTTGCTGGCCAGGGAGAATTTCAAGTTATTGCGTTAGCCCCAATGAACTGCCAAGAGCTCTTTGATCTAACAATAACAGCATTTAATTTTGCTGAAACTTATCGCTGTCCTGTATTTATTCTCTCTGATGCCTATTTAGGACATCTTCATGAACCAGTTTACATTCCACCAAAGGAAGAAATAATTAAAAGAGTAATTAAACGCGAATTACCCCAAGATTATTCTAAAATATTTTCTTATAAAAATGATGAGACTGGAGAGTTCATTATCCCTAAACCTCCAATAATAGGCACAGATTATTATCCAGCTACATCTCTTCAATTACCTCATAACACAATTGGTCTTCCAATATCTAATGCCTTAGCATTTATGGAAATATTGATTGAAAAAGTAAATTCAAATATTGAAAAAATCTCAATAACTGAAGAATATAGATTAGATGATGCGGAAATTGTCATTATTGCGTATGGGCTACCTGTGAGGGCTAGTTATCGAGCAGTCGATGAAGCTAGGGAGAAAGGAATAAAAGTCGGAGTATATAGGTTGATAACTATTTGGCCATTTCCTGATGAGAAAATAAGAAGCGTAGTAAAAAATACTAAGGCAATAATTATACCTGAGTTAAATTATACGGGAATTATCGCAGAACAGGTAGAAAGAGTCAAAAAACGTGAAACTCCGATAATAAAAATCCCCAAAGTAGGTGAAATTCACCATCCAGATGATATATTAAATGTTATAAAGGAGGTATCAAAATAATGTCAGATTTAGGCCCAAGATATCCAACAGAAAAACCAGACCATCCCTATGTTCAGCATTCTTTTGGAGGACATCTTTTTGGTAGTTATAATTCTCTATTTTGTGCAGGTTGTGGGTATGGAATAATTGGTCATCTTTTTACTCGAATATTTGAGGATGAGAAACTTGATCCAAAATTGTATCCTTTAATTATAGGTATTGGATGCTATACCCAAATAGTAACCTTAGCTCATCATAAGGCACAAAAGTTTTCTACGCTTCACGGCCGTGCGCCAGCAGTTGCTACGGGAATGAAAATGGCAAATCCTAAATTGAAACCTATTGTATTTACCGGTGATGGAGACTGTCTCGGAATTGGAGGAAATCACTTTATTCACATATGTCGTAGAAATGTTGATTGTACTATCCTTATCTTTAATAATAGTATATACGCTATGACAGGGGGTCAAGGTGCACCAACTACTTTGTATGGGGCAAAAAGCACAACTACTCCTTATAAAGTGTTTGAAGAAAGAAGCGATGCTGTGAAACTAGCGCTAGCTGCAGGTGCAACACATATTGCTAGAACCACGGTAGCACATCCGCGAACGCTTATGAAATACTTTAAAAAAGCTTTAAGACATAAAGGAACTTCTGTGATTGAAGTAATTACCCCCTGCTTAACATATTTTGGGAGTAAAAATCTTGATAATCTCGGTGCTGAAAACTTAGGTCTTCCAGGAAATAAAATGGATACAGGGGGAAAAATGATAGAATGGATAAAAAGAAACACTGTAAGGAAAAACCAAGTAAAATTTATGAGTGAAGATGAGCTCTTTAATAGATATATTATTGGTGAATTTCGCTATGATAATAGCAGACCCGAATACTCAGAAGTGTATTCCAAGATTCAGAAAGTTGCTATGGGAGATGATTAAAAATGAGTAGGTACGAAGTTAGGATTGTAGGATATGGGGGTCAGGGAGTAATAACTCTCTCAAAAATGATAATTAACGCAAGTTCATTATATGGAGACTTAGCTGCTACACAAACTGAGGCTTACGGTTCGTCTGCTCGTGGAGGAAAATGTTGGGCAGAAGTGGTTATAGATTTAGATAAAAATACAAAATCGATAGATTATCCAAAAGCTATGCGCCCTTACGATTTTCTAGTTGTACTTTCAGAAGAAGCTGCTAAAAATGTAAAACCAGAACATCTTAAAGAGGACGAAAATACCGGATATCTGATATGGGACACTTCTACTATACAAAATTTTCGAGCTGCAAGACATATTGAAAAAAAGATTGGAATTCCTATCCAAAAAATAGCAGTAGAGAGTTTTGGTAACATAGTGTTTGGAAATTCAATTTTATTTGGAAGTTTTACTATCCTATCAAGAATTTTTTCTGAGCAATCAGCTATGGAAACTATTAAAAAATTCGTCCCTATCGCTACCATTAATCAAAATTTAGAAGCGTTCGAATTAGGAAAACAAGAAGCAGAAAAGCTTCTTAAGCAATTAAAGGAGGGGAAAAATTAGGATGTATATTGGAAAGATTCAGAAAGGTTGGAAGGAACTATCTGAAGAAATAATTCAAACCGGGAAATGCGTATACTGTGGAGCGTGTGGGGCATTCTGTGCAAACATTCAATTTGATAAAGAAAAAGAGATCCCTATCGAAGATGGTTCTTGTAAAGATGTGAATACATGTAAAGATGGTTATGGCCTTTGTTATAATCTTTGTCCAAAAACGGAAACTGAAGCAATTCCTTTATCCTTATTAGATAAGTGGGTTTTTGGAAAAAAACACAATAAGATTTTGGGACATTATCTAGAAATTGCTTCAATAAAACTCACAGATAAAGCAAGAGAAAGTGTGCCAGAGAATGCTGGTCCATTGTCAGGGCTATTATGGTTGGCTATGGAAAATGGTTTGATCGATTGTTCTATTATTACTGATAAAGAGGAAAACTTTAAGCCTATTCCGATAATAGCCCAAAATTCACAAGATATTTTCAAAGGAGCAGGATATAAACCAAGTCAAGGTCCATTACTTTCACTTTTAGGAGAAGCCATCAATAAAGAAAACGTAGATATTGCCGTTGTAGGAACTCCCTGTCAGGTTCAGGCTCTAAGGAAATTACAGAACCATCCCGCATTTGATTACGAGGCGTATGATTTAGTAACATTGGCTATAGGGACCTTTTGTTTTGGTACTTATTATAATCAATTATTAGATATCGCATTTAACGAATTCGGGATTAAATCTAGCGATATAGATAAAATAAATACTGATAAAGATAATTTTTGCATGAGCATAACCAGTAATTCTACTGTAAAGGATATTCCGCTTAACTATTTATACGATAAAGCAATTAGAAATGCCTGTTTTTCTTGTTCTGATTACACAGCATCGTTCGCAGATTTATCAATTGGAAAATTTGGTAGTAAAGAGGGGTGGAACACTCTAATTGTAAGAACAGAAAGAGGTAAAGAAGTTTTTGATTTAGCTGTTGAACAAAACTTTATCGAAGCAGAACCGTTAGAGCACAGTATGAAGGAGCTTGTTTTAGATTTAACCAGAAATAAAACCGATATTGTGAAGTTAGAATCTATAACAGAACATTCCTCGGAAATTAGAAGTTTTGTTATTAGAAATTCGAGGATTGCGGATGCTTACAAACCAGGAATGTTTGTCATATTATGGCTACCGGATATTGACTTTCTCCCAATGTCCATCTCGAACATAGATGAAGACCTCATTGAAATAACCGTTAAGAAAATAGGAGAGGGAACATCCAAGTTGTTCGAATTGAGTGAAGGAGACTCAATCGGAATCCGGGGACCTTTTGGAAATTCGTTTAATTATGAAGATTTTAAAAATATCCTTTTAGTAGGAGGAGGAATGGGAATCGCAGCGTTAACAACCTTAGTAGATATTTTGAAACAAAATAAGGCAAATGTACAAGTAGCAATTGGAGCTAAAGATGAAGAATCGTTGATTTTCGCGGAAAGGTTAATAGGTTTGATTCCAGATACAATGTGTACTACAGAAGATGGATCTATAGGAAAGAAATGTGTTGTAACTGATCCAGTTGAAGAATTAATTAATAGAGAGAATTTCGATTTGATTGTTACATGTGGTCCCGAAGTTATGATGAAAAAAGTTCTTGAACTAGCGAATTTAAAGAATATTGAAATTCAGGCTAGTATCGAAAGAAAAATGAAATGTGGGTTAGGATTATGCGGTTCTTGTTGTATAGGAAATGATCACAATATCACTGTTTGCAAAGATGGACCCGTTTTTAATTCAGATCAATTAAAAAATTTTACTCAATTTGGAAGTTAGCGTGGAAAATTATAATTTAAAAAAAGGAATCATTTTTGCTTCGATTTGTATTTTTACAATTGGATTACAGCCAGTAATTTCTATTGCACGACCCGATATAATCGATCCTTACTTATTTGGAGCAATAACAGCCTTGATTGAAGCTATACTCTTTTTTCCTATACTTTTAATAGAAAGGGGTAAATTAAGCAGAGGTTTATTAAATGATCCGATATCAAATAAAAAGAATTCATCTCTAATTCACGGTTGGAAAAAAAAATCAAATATAAAAGTTATTATAATTATAGGATTAACTTTTAGCGCAGTCCCAATTTTACTTTATATTGGTTACGAACTTGCAGGACCTATTATAAGTTCCTTGACTATGAAATCTGAGATCATCTTTGCTTTAATGTTTGGATTTCTATTCTTAAAGGAGAAGATATCTAAAGTTCAAATTCTGTTTTGTTTTCTATTGTTTTTTGGACTTGTGATTGCGATTACTGATGGTTCCTTAAATCTACGTGAGTTTAATCTGGGTGTTCTTATTCTTCTCTTTAGTGTTATACTTTTTACATTAGTACATACGCTAACAAAAATAAGCTTTGAAAGAAATGAATTATTTCCCTCTCAAGTAGTATTCCTAAGGAATTTATTTTCAGGGATACTGCTAACCATATTTTATTTTCTAATCTTTCCACTGGAAAACTTCGCTATCGTTATTGATCCTTATAATTTTATGTTTTTTCTACTCATGGCGATTGACTACGGAGCGTCTCTATATCTCTGGTATAAAACCTTAACATATATTCAAATCGGGAAAGCAAGCATTATTATTTCCCTTACACCAATTGTCTCCGCTTTTTTCTCATTCATTATCCTTGGGACGGTGTTTACCTTTTTTCATTTAATCGGAACGATTATTGTTATATTCTCCATTTTTATGATTGTTAGAGGGAAAAAGGTAGTTTAAGATTAAATAAAAATAAGTTGGTATTCAAAATTACTCTAGAAATGGATAATTCCCAAATTTATTCGCAGCTTTAATCATCCACCTTAAATGCTCAACTGACATTCCGGGATGAAAATTAGCAGGGGAAATCATACCACCACCTCCAGGAGCTAGTGCGTTTACGGCAGTTTTAACGGCCTGTTCCACTTCTTCTTTTGTAGCATCCACTAGTATATGTCTTGTATCGATATTCCCCGACAAGCACAATTTGTCGCCTACTTTCTTTTTGACTGAATATGGATCAACCAAAGGTGGTTCAAGACATTGAAGACCGTCAAATCCGGACTCAACGATGAAATCTAAGAGAGTAGTGATATCACCATCAGTATGCAATATATATTTCCCACCCCACTCGTGAATTGTTTCTGAAACCTCTTGGTAACGTGGAAGCAGGTACTTATCAAAGTATTTCGGATTAATCATTGGTCCTCCTGAGTGAGCTATATCTCCGCCTTCTAGAAAGATCTTAGCACCACAATCAGAATAGGCTTTAAATACTGTTAGTGTGTAGTCTGTACTAAAGCGAAATCGTTCTTCGATAAGTTTTGGATCGTTTTTAAGAGCTCGAGCAAAATTTTGCATGCCCATTCCCTGCCAAACGGGGGGAAACACCGATGTTAAAGCATTTTGAGCGAAAATACAGATATCTTCGTTTATATCTCGACATTTTCTCAAAACTCCTTTGTAAAATTTTTTAGCTTTATTATATTCTTCCTTCATATCCGGTTTAGGATACGCCTCCCAATCTTCTCGATTTTTAATATATCCACCATAGTAATCAGGATAGGGATTGCCTTCGATATTCCTGACTTTATGTCTCTTTCCAAATATATCTGTCATTTCGGTTAGACTTTCAAGGATAAAGGGTATGTATTGTACTCCCACTCCATCAAATCCCAAATCGTATCCTGCTCTTACTGCTTTTGAAAAGGTAGAAATTTCAATTTCGAGGAGGATATCGTTAATTTTATCTACCCAATCATCGGGATATTTCTTTTCCAGCTCATGAAATATGTCAAAGGCATTTCGTTTAGGACGACCTAAGATTTGATCAGCGACATTTCCATCGATATTAATTGTATGGGTTGGAATTCTATCAATCGCTTCAAAGTTGAGAGCTCCCCATATGCGATCAAAACTTTTCATAATCAATAATTTAAGGAATGAAACAATATTAATGTTTTTCTTTATGTTAGGAACAGAGCTCCACTACCTTTTTCCATTGTAAAAGTTTTTAATTTTTTATGGTTTTCCTTAGATATCTTGGTTAATAATTTAAAAAAAGGCTTGATTTTTGGAGTTATAGGAACAATTCTTGTCGGATTTCAACCGATTATTGCAAATTCGGCAAAAACAATCGATCCTCACGCCTTTAGTGCCATGACCTGCTTAATTGAAGCTATTATCTTTCTTCCTATAATGCTTTTGGAGATGCGGATGATTAAGAAAAAAGTGAGGATAAATAATAGTTCATTGTCAGAGATCTCACTTATTGGAAGCTTGCGGAAAAATGTTTGGCTTTTACTTCTTATCGGCATAATATTTGGCATAAATCAACTCCTCTTTTTCGTAGGATATAAATTAGCTGGAGAAATTAATGGCTCATTGACTCAAAAAACCTCTGTATTCTTTGGGTTACTCTATGGTTTTTTGCTTTTGAAAGAAAAAATATCAAGGATTCAAATCGTATTTTCCATCGTGTTATTTTTTGGTTTGGTTATTGCTATTACTCAAGGTTCGTTTAATTTTTTCAGCTTAAAGGCGGATATTTTGATTGGACTTTTAATCGTATTGTTGATAACTGCAATGTGGATGTTTGGTCACACGATGACTAAGCCATTATTCAGTAAAAAAGAGGTCACCCCTATACAGATGGTTTTCATTCGAAATATATTAAGTGGTTTCATTCTATTAACTACATTTGTGATTTTTTCACCAGTAGGACTTATTGTTTTTTATAATCCTCTTAATTGGTTCTTTTTTATATTGATGGGGACTGTTTATGGAATTGGATTATTCTGTTGGTATAAGACATTATCGTATTTAGATGTATCGAATGCTACAATAGTCCTATCACCTACTCCAATTGTTACAGCGATTTTTGCTACTTTTATATTAGGAGCAGTTTTTACAGTTTTTCACCTAATTGGATCCGCAATAGTTATCTTATCAGTTATTATAATTGTTAAACAAAAAAGGGATTGAATTAAATTTAAATAAAAATTATAGAAATATGATTTGACTGAATTATGATTCAAATATATGTTTATATGTTATTATATATCATGATAAAAATCGCTTATATGTCGATTTATAAATGGTATAGAGGTATTAATAACATTTATATATCGAAAGTATATAGTAATAAATATAAAGAAATATATATTTGATATCGAAATTTCCGTAAAAACAGCATTATAAACTATAAAGGAAGTATTAGATTGATAGATAATAAAATAATTTCTGTTAGAAATCTGAAAAAATTTTTTGGGGAAGTTAAAGCCGTCAATGGCATCTCGTTTGATGTTCATAATGGTGAGGTTTTTGGCCTTTTGGGTCCAAACGGAGCGGGGAAAACAACCACGATAAAACTTTTATTGGGATTGCTTGAACCTTTAGAAGGTGAGATCAGTATTTTGGGGTTAAATCCAGAGCGTGAAGAAGTTCAAATGAAAAAGAATGTAGGGTACGTTTCAGAGGAACCGCTTATATTTAAATCTTTAACTCCAAAGGATTTATTTAATTTTATAGCTTCTATTCGACAATTAGATCCAAAGGAAGCTACAGAGCGAGTAAAAGAGTATTTAGAAAGTTTAGGTGCAGCGGAGTACTACGGTCAAATGATTGCTTCACTTTCTCATGGTAACAAACAAAAACTACAAATTGTTGCATCAATTCTTCATGAACCTGATCTTTTGATATTAGACGAACCGATAACGGGGCTTGACGCTAAATCAGTAAGAGTTGTAAAAGAGATCTTAGATATGCATATTGAAAAGGGAGGAGCCGTCCTTTTTTCAACTCACATCATGGAAGTTGCAGAGGATTTATGCGATCGTATCGCAATAATAAACAGGGGTAAATTAGTAGGAATTGGAACTATAGATGAACTCAGGCTACAAGCGGATAAGCTAGGTGCGAGCCTTGAAGATGTGTTCCTACGATTAACTGAACAAGATTCTACGGTAGAAGATATAGTGAAGAAGTTAAGAAATTCGTATAAAAAGAAAATCGAGGAGATGACTTAAGTTGAGAGAAAAAAAAGAGTTAAGCGCATTTTCACTTTCTAAATACACGAATTTTGAGATGATAATGGATTCTCAATTTGCTTCAGTTGGAGCACATCAAGCTAAATTGCTTGAAAAATTCGAGAAAAACAGTAAATATATAAAGAACCAAGCAAAATCGTTAAAGATTATTTCCAGTTTAGTGATGATGCTAATGCCACTTATGTCAATCCTTCTATATTTCACAATAACAGATGAAATTTCTGCATCTTACCCGTTTGAGGGAGAAATTTACCTTTATAGCTTTTTTCTCTGGATTAATCAACTTGTATCTATTTTTTATATATTTATGTTTGGATTATTTACAACAAGTAGTCTGATGTCCGGCACTTCTTTCAGATGGTTACAAACATTACCAGTAACGCGAAAAGAATTAAAGAAATTGGGATTTGCGACCTTGTTTCGTAATCTAAGTATTCCAATAATAGTAATGACATTCTCGTTTCCGATTATATTATTGATCATAACTCAGAATATTCTTACATTTTTGGCAAGTCTTATATCCTCCTTTCTAATAACTGTCTTTGCAGTAAGCCTTTTGATTATAGCTGGAGAAAGATTCAGCCGAGTTTTTTCAGAAACAAATAAAAGTTCAGGAAAAGCTAATATCTTGAGAATAGTTTCACTAGTAGGTTTTTTCCTTATAGCATTTGGTTCAAGTTTTGTACTCCAATCGGGATTTAGAGCCATAGGAGATCTTGCTTTGGAGTTTGAAACAAATCCACCCTCGAGTTTCTTAAATATCATGCTTAGTTTTATTCCATTACCTTTTGCTCCGGGATATTTTATAAGTTTGACCATAGTGAGTGGTCCAGTTCCATTAGAGTTATTGGGGTCAAGTATAGCTGGAATGGTAATCTTAGCAGGAATTACATTTCTCACTTATAAAATTGCCATTCGTTCTTTGTCGAGCGTAGCTACTTTTGAAATTGACTCGTCTAAAGCTAAAAAGGAATCAAAAAGAAAATCTAAGCAAACTTTGGAACCTGTTGTAATTGAAATTAAAACTACTTCTCCCGTCGAATCATATATGCATAAAGACTTAATCTCCTCAACTCGTGATTATCAATCGTTGATTTTTATTCTCATGCCTCTCGTTTACCCTATTATTATGATTTTAGCTATGCAGGAAGTATTTATTCAAGAAATAAGTTCCATGGTTAGCATCTTTATATTATGGACAGTTATACTATTCGCCAGTCAATTTATACCTCCTCTGCTTGTAGCAGGAATGTTAAGAATCGAAGAATCAGGCTCATCAACACTAGCTTCGTTACCTCTTGTGCCGCGGGATCAAGCTAAAGGAAAATTAATCATAATGGTATTAATTCAAGGGATCTCATTAAGTTTAATAGCTATAGTTCTAACAATACTAACTCAATCGGTATATGTTTTGATCTTAATCTTAAGCACGCTACCTATTTCGTGGACACTTCTTTTATTTGTTTTTGAAATGAATGTAAGACTATTTGGCAGAATGAAATATAAGTACGTCCTTGAAGATATTAACCCAAGATATAAAGTATTGAAATGGATTTCTATAGTTGGGGTTGACATTTGTGTTTGTATTTTCATTTTTATCCTTGGAATTACGTTTTTCGTTACATTAGGAATAATACCCACTGCAATCATAATGTTTATCTTAGGATTAATTGGACTGACCGTTGTTCTTTACATTTTTTCGGTTATGTTTCCTAAAGCGGATAAATTGCCGCGATTTGAAACAAGGGGATTACTACGAAGTAAACCTATTTTAGGGGCTATAGTGATACTACTCTTATTCAATCTATTTCCATGGATTGCAACTTTTATCGAGATTATTTTTCTTCCTCTCATTTTGGAATTAGATTATATAGGTATTTTAATTTTCGAATTCCTTTATTATGAAGGATTTTTAGTGCTTTTGTTATTCTTAGTAATTCCTATAGGGATGAGGTTACCAGTAAAAGATAAAACTTTTTCAAACTACACAAAATCTATCGGTTTAACCAGAGCAAAACCTCTAATACGAAACTTAATTGTTGGATTCGGCTCTACTGCTATTCTTTGTTGTACTTTGTATATTGGCGCTACCATTTTAGGAGGAACATATCTTCCTCCCGATTTCTTGTTTAGGAATCCAAATCCTATTTATGGAGGGGTTGCTAGTATGGGATGGTTTATTTGGATTTTTATGATCAGACCGGGATTATGGGAAGAGGTTGCATTTCGGGGAGTAGTTATACCCCTTCTTTCAAGAAAATATAAAAATGTAATAGCGATTTTAATAAGCGGTGTAGTTTTTGGATTGGCACATGCATTTAACATTATTGGGGTTCTATTGTCAGGTGGACCTCATTACCTAACGGCGCTTCAGGTCATATATACCATTCTAATTGGTTTTTCAATGGGATATATGTATATAAAATCAAAAAGCTTGCTACCTAGTATTATTTATCATTATTTAATTGATACAGTAGGACTTGCTTTTATAAATGTATACTTCGAAAACATAATTCTCGTTGGAGTATTTTTAATAGTGTTTTTAGGCGTTATTCCTTCAATTTTGAGTATTGGCTTAACTAAATTAGTTTTTTGGAAGTATGAAAGTAAAGATATTATAATTAATAAACGATAAAAATTTTAAAAAACTTTAATATGATGATGTAGAATGAATGATAGTGTTATGATATCTGTTAGTGAATTAATGAAATTTTTTGGGGATGTTAAAGCGGTAAACGGAATTTCCTTCGAAGTTAAAAAGGGGGAAGTTTTTGGTTTATTAGGTCCTAACGGAGCTGGTAAAACTACTACTATTAAGCTGTTACTAGGTTTGCTAGAACCGAATCAAGGGGATATTAAAATAATGGGTTTAAATCCCGAAACAGAAGAAGTTCAAATTAAAAGTCGTGTAGGTTACGTTTCGGAGGAGCCGTTGATCTTTAAATCACTTACACCCAAAGATTTGTTTAATTTTATAGCGTCTATTCGTAGCTTAGATGGAGATGAAACCTCAAAACGAGCACAAGAATACTTGGAGAGTTTAGGTGCTCTAGAATATTACGAACAATTAGTAGCAACCTTATCCCATGGAAATAAACAAAAAATTCAAATAATTTCCGCAATCCTTCATGATCCTGATTTACTTATTATGGACGAGCCTTTAGCTGGTCTCGACGCAAAGTCTGTGAAAGTGGTTAAAGAGATTTTAGATATCCATGTCGAAAATGGTGGTTCTGTATTATTTTCAACCCATATCATGGAAATAGCGGAAGACTTATGTGACCGTATAGCGATTATGAATAGGGGTAAATTAGTTGGAATTGGAACCATGGAAGAACTTCGTCAGCAAGCAGATAGATTAGGAGCAAATCTGGAAGATGTGTTCCTACGATTAACTGAACAAGATGTAAGCGTGAATGAAATAGTAGCGAAGCTGAGAAAATCTTTTAACGAGAGAAACTAAGGATACTTTAATTATGGCTAAAAAGGAATTAGGACTTTACAAGCTGGCGAAATATACGAATCTCGAAATTGTTATGGAAGCACAGGTTCTTTCTTCTGGCGCAAACCAAGCAAAGTTACTTGAAAAGTATAAAAAAAATAAGGCTTCTATAAAACAGCAAGCGATTGCGACGAAAATCATTTTTGCTGCAATGCTTTTTTTTGTAGGTTTTTTACCTGTAAGTGCTTATTCTCAAGTTGTCTATTCTTTTAGTATCCCAATAGTACCTCCAGAATCGGTCTTAATTCCGGGAAGTATTCTCTTCGGAGCAAATTTTATTATGCAAATGATATATCTTACGATGCTCGGAATGTTTGCTATTAGTGCCATGATGTCAGGAGATGCTTTTAGATGGTACGAAACTTTACCTATTCCTAAGGATAAGTTAAGGAAATTAGGTTTTATGACAGTTTTTCACAACATGGATATAGGCATTATTGTCATGATACTTGCTTTTCCTGTTACAATGTTTATAATGTCTCAAAATATATTTTTAGCTTTGGTTGCTGCGTTAATTTCAATAATTAATGTTATGTTCTCTTTTAGTGTCCTTGTTTTAGTTGCAGGAAGAATTAGCCGCGTTTTAAAAGTAAGTGAGGCAGCTTCTAAAAAAGCAACTCTAATTCGATTATTCACTATGTTGAGCTATATAATAGTCATATTTTCTGCCTCATTTTTTGTTCAGTGGATACTTACTTCTGCGGGAGACTTTTTTGTCTCATTATATTCCTCAGAAATTCCTAATTTTGTTAATATCATACTATGCTTGATACCTTTCCCCTTTGCTTCTGGTTACCTAATAACAATGGCTATAGAACCAACAAGTTTTTCTTTCTCATTATGGCTACCTGTTATTATAGGTATGGTTCTTTTTGTGTTGTTAACATTATCCACTTACAAAAAAGCTCTAAAGGCTATGCGAACGGTTACTTCCTCAGCCTCTATTGAAATAGAACAGGCAAAATCTTCAAAGAAAACTCCAGAAAAACCAATTGAAGTTACTATTGAGCTAAGGACACCAATAAAGGCCTATATTCGAAAAGATTTATCTACTGCTACAAGAGATATACAAGCATTTATGTTTATAATTACACCTATTATTCTACCCTTAATGGTTATATCACCTCTTCTAATCACTCCAATTGGTCTTGGAGAATCGTTCATAGACGATTATGTCTTTATGTGGTTGATTATAACTATGTACCAACCGATGATCTCGATGATGCTTACTTCAGGCTTCTTAAACATGGAGGATACGGGAGCGTCAACTCTCTCATCCTTACCAATCCGTACTCGGGACCAAGCAAAAGCGAAATTATTATTATTAGGTTCAATCCAAACAATATCATTTTTCTTACCTCTTATGTTTTTTACTGGAAATCCAGATTTTATAAGTTATCTGCTGTCTTTTATTTCCTTCTATCCCGTTATATTAACGCTACTAATATCGATGTTCCAAATGAAGATACGGTTTTTTGGAAGGATGAAATATAAATTTGTCGTAGAAGAATTTAACATCGAGAAAAAGATAACAAAATGGACCATCATGATAATAGCTGAACATTTGATTTTCTTCGCTTTCTTCCTCATGGGTGTGATCTTGTTTGCATCTATAGGTCCAGTTGCTATGTTTATAGCGTATTTTCTGGGAGGGATCCTCTCCTTAGGTGTATTATTACTTTCTTTCAATAGTATGTTTCCAAAAGTACTGGGAAAGAAAAAAACTATAAGTATTAGAGAAATCTACAGGAAACACCCCTTATTTGGAACTGTAAATTTATTAGTTTTATACGCCGGATTTTTAATTTTACCTGGATTAATAGAAGGCCTTATCATTTTTCCTCTCATCTTTTTATCAGCAGATATTACTTTTATTACATTGCTTTTTATAGATTTCTTCGTAACTTTTGGTGTAATGGCACTACTCTGGTTATTGTTAGTTCCCCGATCCTTAGGTCTTCCAAACGGAAAAGAAACACTAAAAGAATACATAAAAACTATCGGATTAAAGCCTGATAGAAAAATAGGACGCAACATTTTTCTTGGAGTTAGTTGCTCAATAATATATTTCGTTAGTACCTATATCACTGGAAATATCTTTGGTAATTATATTTTCGATTTGGATGTGATTTTTGGCAATCCTGGAACTAGTATTTCAATCTTTGGATGGTTTCTTTTTATCTTGATGTTAATTCCAGGAATCTGGGAGGAAGTTTCTTTTAGAGGGGTAATTTCTACTTTAAATTTAAGGAAATATTCTCAAAGGACGGTATTGGTTGTCGTAGCTCTATTATTTGGTTTTTTCCATTTATTCAATCTCTTATCGGGAAGTAATTTGGTTTTAACTGGGGTACAAGTCATTTATGCGTCCCTAATGGGCTTTCTCTTCGGTTATCTTTTCATTAAAACTAAGAGTTTAATACCCTCAATTATCTTACATTATCTGATAAATAGTTTAGGGCAATTGTTTACATATGTGGTATTTGATAATACTTTCGAAGGTACTGTTAAGCTAGTCTTATTCGCGATTGTAGGAGTCGGAATAATCCCTTCTGTTTTAGGGATGCTATTAGTCAAAATTGTTGTTAAAAAGGAACCAAGAGGATCGTAAGTGGGACAAATTCACCATTAACCCATACCTATCTTCTCTAAGACTCGTTAATAATGTAATCAATACAAATCCGTAAAACGCGCTCAAGGGAGCCTTTTTCAATTTTATCCAAAGTATCTGTGGGTTGGTGATAAAATTTAAGCATTTTATTAAGATCCATGGCAGATATATTTGCTGCTTTAATTCCTGCCTTTGAAAAGGCGGTAGCATCAGTACCTCCGGTGATTTGCCCGAAAATTTTCTCAAAGGTACCAGAACCGCCTAAAGCGGAAGATTTTACTTCGATCTGGGAAGATTTTGCCGCGTTCATAATTTTTTTAACAACAACCTCAGAATGTTTTGTTCTCGTGGAAGGTTCGAAATCAATAATTGATATATTTTTCTTACTCTGGATAGCATCCATGTTGATACATTCTGCGTCCAATCTTTTCAATTCGTCAAGATGTTTATGTACGTATCTAAATGCACCTCTTAAACCTGCTTCTTCGCATCCAAAAGAAATCAACCTAATTTCTGTATCGCTAGGCACGATTTCTTTATTTTTTTTGAGAATCTTACCAATAGCTAATACAACTGCTACTGCACTTAAATTGTCAACAGCTCCAGGCACTTTGTTTGCCTTCTTTCCAAAAGAAACGAAGAAAAATAACCCTATAAACGCGGGGATACTTATTAAAAATAAAACTAGAGCAAGTATGGAAAATGATTCAAAGAAAAACAAGTTAGTTAGAACTAATAGAATAACTACTATTGATGTCAACAACCATAAAATTATAACCGCTAAACCTAACAAAATCACTATTGGATAACCTATTTTTAAATGCGTTAATAAATTAAATTCTAGTGCGCTATCGTGATGTCCGGAAAAAATTAGGATTTTTTTGGCATCTTCTTTAGGGTAAATTTTCCCAATAACATTTTGGGAATTTTTTGATTTAAATAGGGGATCGATAAATTCCCTGTAGTTGAAAAATTCGTTCCATAGAATCAAGAAGGCAACTAAATTAAGGCCAAAGGATAAAAATGACATTAAATATCCCCAATAATTGAAAATATTTATTGGAATTAGAAAAAACGATATAAACGATAATAAAACTAAAATAATATCAACTTTAATCCAACCTAAGAAGGCACGGGGGTTGCAGGAAAAAGGTTCTAAAGTGACCTCATCACATACTACCTCCAATTCTTTCTTGATTATTTCGGCAGCTTGAGCCTCTTGTGGACTACATGGCATTCTTGGGCCACATTCATCAATAATAGATTGAATTATTTCATACATGTAATTTGAATCTTTCTCATCAATACTAGGTTTCAATGAATTCACCTTTTTACTTTCTTCTCGAAATGAAAGTTAAATTGAGTTTTACTTTATAAGTTATATATATTTATTTCTAATTGTTTTATTGATTTGATGAGTTAAAAATGATTTTATAATTTCAACTACATCAAAGTCAAAATGTTCTATTAAGCATAGGTGGAATGAATGTCACCATTTAGAGAAGAGCAATACGTTTGTAAAGTATGCGGATATAATATGATTGGATATTATCCTGAAACATGTCCTTTCTGTGGGGCGCTAAAGGTAAACTTTATTACTGCGGAAGATTGTAACGAAAATTATGAAGTATTGGAAACTAAGGTAACTGATAAAGTAATTCGGTTAAATTCTTCACCCCCACTTGGATTAGAGCATTCAGCATATAGTATTAAAACCGAAAAACAGATAATCTGGATTGATTGTCCTTCCACTTTTAGCAAGGATATTGAGAGGATGGATAAAATCATGCTTACGCATCATCATTTTCTTGGAGCTTCAAATTTATATCGTAGTTATAACTCTGCATTTTTATGGATTCATGAAGAAGATTCCAAACAAGAACTTGCTCAAAAATATCCTTTTGACAAGAAATTTGAGAATGATTATAATTTTTGTGAAATTGAAGCATTCCATATAAATGGTCACACTCCCGGATTTACATTTTACATATTTAAAGATGTATTTTTCATTTGCGATTATGTATCTGTTTCTGGTGGTAATATGCATTTTAATCCCTATGGTCCACATGATAAAACTATAGCAGGCGCTAATGTAATGGATAACATTCTCAACAAACACATACTTCGTAAAGTATGTGGATTTGATTATGTACTTGATTATTCTGAATGGAAAGCTGCCTTCGATATTCTTCTAAATTCTGTGAAGATTTAATTTCATTTTCTAATTAGAAATACTTTTAGTATTTTCATGTATAATTTTAGAGGTATCAAGTTATTTTTCACACAAAAAATTTAATAAAAATGTTTAAGTTTTTTAACGAGAACTTTTTTACTATTTCTGTAGAGAAAAATATGAATATATCACATGGATATAAATTTCGATTTGAATAAATTCAATAAGCATGAGAAAATAAAAATTGAGGTTGAGGATTGAGTGAGTGTTGCTTTAAAAGGATTTATTGTTGCATGTCCTAAATGTGGGGCAGAAAAACAGATAAATGTTCCAGAATCACTTTTTTATCAAAAGAAATTCGGTACGGTGAAGATTAAGGTACCCCAAGGAGCAGTATGTAAGGATCACAACTTTATAGTCTTTATTTCTACGAAAGGAAAAATCGTGGGATATGATGTTATAGACACCTCTGTATCGTCAAATGGAGATGTAAACTTGTCAGAAGAAATAATTAATTTAACTTTGGATCAATTAATTGAAGCTTTTGGATTTAATTGTGTAGCAGGTTTAATTCATGCAAAATTATTTGATTACCCTTCTTTTGTTTTAAGAAGTGAAAAATTTAATATTAATATAGAACAGTTAGATGAAATGTTTGATAATGTAATACCGCTTAAGTATCGAAACAACAATGCTATAAGAGACGCGGAATTCGACAATAATGTATTCACAAATGAAGATTATTTCTATACAGCATTTAAAAATAATAATACAAACGCGTTTCTAATTAATAACCGCAAAGCTGTCATACAGCAACCATGGAACACCCCTTGTGATTTTGAAAAATCAATATTAGATAACGCGTTAGGAAGGAGTGATAAAGGAGAACAATTAAAGTATTTAGCTCAATATATTAATCAATTTATAAAAGATGTAGAGTTTACTGCAACTCTTCTAGAAAATAGTAAAAAAATTAGTGAAAAAGATTTAGTAAAACAGTTAAAAGAAAAATTAATAGTTTCTACAATTAACAAAAAACGCGTCTTAATAATAAAAGAATTTATTAAGCAAAGATTTTCGAGCGAACTAAGTGATAAGATAAAGAATTAACCTAGCACTCTATGTTATAGCTTGTTTCTTTTAAATAGTACTTTTCTATAGAAAAGTACAAAAAAGATAATGAATTTATATTTTTCATACTTTATAAAAACAAATTTATTTGTGAAAACAGATTAAAGTGAATTAAATATGGATTGGGGAATGCAAAACAGATTGGCAAGAATCATCAAGCCTAAATCGGGACATTGTGTCATGCTTGCTGTAGATCATGGATATTTTGGTAATATTCCAGGATCTTTAAAGTGTTTTGGAGATTTAAACCCGCTATTTCAATATGCTGATGCAATAATGCTTACTCGCGGGATGTTGAGGAGTTGTGTATCGGCAGACTTCGATATTCCGATTGTTTTACGAGTATCAGCGGGCGCTAGCATGTTAAAAGAGCTTTCAAACGAAGAAATTAATGTAACCATCGAGGAAGCTATTCGATTAAATGTATCAGCTATCACTTGCTCAATATTTGTAGGTGGAGAGTTTGAGAAACAGAGTTTAATGAATTTATCCAAACTTGTTAATTGGGGGCAAGAATACGGTATACCAACTTTAGCTGTCACTGCAGTTGGAAGAGAAATGGTTAGAGATGACCGGTATTTGGGAATGGCTAGTAGAATGGCTGCGGAGTTAGGTGCTACTTTTGTTAAAACCTACTATTGCGAAAATTTCGAAAATGTTACTGGAATTTGTCCTGTCCCCGTCGTTATAGCGGGAGGGAAAAAAACACCGGAAAGAGAAGCACTCCAAATGGCTAAGAATGCAATTAATGCTGGAGCTGTAGGTGTAGATATGGGGCGGAATATATTCCAATCTGACAAGCCCATTGGTATGATTAAAGCAGTGAGAGCAATTGTTCACGAAAATGCTTCAGTAGATGAAGCATATGAAATCTATAGTAATGGTCCAGTAGGATTATAATTTTATTTTTTTTATTTATTTTTATTTATTTTAAGAAAATTTTGTGTTAAGATTAAGTTCTTAAATATTTCATAATTTTCCTTTATAATTACTTTAGAGATTTAACTCGCACTAATGTCTTTACCTAATATTGAAAATCTTCAAATTTCTAAGGTTACTAAAAATTTATTATTAGTTCATCAAATCAAAGCATCAGGCATCTTTACAAGGTGCGACGGTTTAATTAAATTACCAGAAAAGGGTGTAAATAGGCACGCTATTATTATAGATCTTAATATTGAACCACAGTATGCAAATGCCATATACAATTCGTTTAAGCCCATTTCGGATTATATATGCAGTCATACGCATTTAGATCACGCTGCTCATGTGCATATTTGGAACGAAAAGGGAGTAAGCATATATGCTCCCGTTCCAGAACACATGAATTTGTTAGATAGTTATAATTTTTTAAATAACTTTGGATTTTTAGAGTATATTGACTTAGAAACTGGAATGAGCTTTGTTAATTCAATGGGTTATAAAAGTTGTAATGAAGTTATATCGTTTAAACCCGGTGACACATTAAGATTCGATAATTTCGAACTGCAAACCATCTCTTTTCCAGGGCACTCCTTAGGTCATGTTGGTTTTTATTTTCCTTCCGAAAAAATATTACATATAAGTTGTATGGGATTTGACCAAACTCAACCAGGAGTAAATGGTTTTGGCCCTTGGTATGGATTTAGGGATTGCTCTATTGAACAAACTATCAAGGATATTAATCTAGCTGAAGAGTTTTTTCTTAAAAAAGCAATTCAATTAACTTCGAGTCATTCATATGTAGTTAAAAATCCCGATAGAACACCGTTTAATTATATGAGAAAAAAAATAGAAGAAAATCAAGAAAAAGTTAATTCTGCGCTAAAAACACTTGGTCATAAACTTACAATTGGCGAGAAAACAGAAGCGTTGCTTAAATTAGATATATTCTTTCCTAAAAGAAAAATAAAAGGAGCAATGCTAAAAATTTACGCTTTTTGGGAATCTTGGATAATAAGAAAGCATATTGAAAGAAGTATAAGAAAAAATCTATAAATAGCTCATTCTTTATTCTTTATTGGGCTCTAAAACAACTTTTAAGGATTTTTTTGCTTCACAAACAACCTTGAAAGCGTCTCCAACTTGACTTAGAGGGAATCTATGAGTTATTAATTCTAAGACTTTTATTTTCTTAGATAATATCCATATATACGACTCCTGAAGATCTTCAGGTGCTGCTCCGTATGATGTCGTTAATGTTATTTCGTTCCTCCAGTAATCGTTTATAGGAACCTCTAAATTGACGCCCGGACCTGGGACTGCGAAGAATAACACTTTCCCACCTGGAGCTACACATTTTAAAGCTTGTTTCGCTGCGGATATAGCCCCAGTACACACAATAACAATGTCAGCTAATCTATCATCGTTAAATTCTAGAAGTTTTGAAGGAATGTTCTCACTTGCATGAAAAGTTTTATCAGCTCCAAATTTGCTTATCTTTCCTAATCTATAATCGCTAATATCTGTTGCAAAGACCTTTTTTGCCCCTCTTAATTTGGCTAATTGGGTGTGTAAGATTCCAGATACTCCACTACCTAATATTAAAACCGTCAAACCTTTTCCAACATTAACTAAGCGTTGTGCTCGGCAAACACAACCAAGCGGTTCTATAAAAACCCCCTCTTCGTAAGAAACCGAATCATCTAAAACAAATACTCCTTTTTTTTCAATATTTATGTTCGGGATTCTGACAAATTCAGAAAAACCGCCTGGGTCAAAATTGGTGTTATGGAGAAGATTACATGCAGTTTGGTGCCCATGATTACAGTTATAGCAATCAAAACATGGAACATGATGAGACACAAAAACTCGGTCTCCCACTTTTAATCCTTTCACACCAGATCCTATCTCTACGATGTCTCCTGCAATTTCGTGTCCAAGAATTAAATTATCTACCCCTAATTTCTTCATTTTCGCAAATCTATAATATTCTAAAACATCTGAACCGCAGATTCCTGATTTTTTAACTTTTACTAACAATTCTCCTGGGCCTATTACTGGTTTAGGAATTTCATCAAGCCTAACATCGTTATTACTATAATATCGAGCAATTTTCATAATAGGGTGAAAATATATTCAAATTTTAATTATTAATGTAAGTATGTTGTGTATTAGATTAATTCTTTATTTAAAATTAATATTTTAAATTTATTAAAGACAATATTTTACTATAATTAAGAAAAATATTGTGAAAGAAAAATGGTGGAAGTAAAGAAAGAATTATTGGCGCCTTGTGGTTTATGGTGTGGTGTGTGTTCGATATATATTGCTCACCGAGATAATAACACGAAATTTAAAGAGAAATTGCTACCTGTTTATCGAGCATTTGCAAAAGATGTGGACGATATTGCATGTACAGGCTGTTTATCTGATGGAATTGTTTTTCCCGTTTGTAGAGCCTGTGCGATCAAGAAGTGTTGCGAAGAAAAGAATATTGATGGTTGTTATCAATGCGATGATTTTCCGTGTAAATTTATTGATAATTTTCCAATTCCAGTAGGGAAAAAAGTGATTCTTAGAGCAATCCCATTTTGGCGCGAGCACGGAACAGAGAAATTTGTAGAAGAAGAAAAGAAAAGGTACCATTGCCCAGATTGTGGAAATCAATTATTTAGAGGAGCAAAAAGATGTAACAATTGCAAAGTTGAAGTTAATGTAGATTAGAGAATTTAAAATAAGAAAAATAAATTAATTAAGATCTATTATTTTTGTTGCTCCGGATAAGCATTTTAAAAGTATCTTCTTCTAAACTATTAAACATTTTTAATTCATCCTCCAAGAACTCGCTCAACGCAGTTCTGATCGCCTCGCTTCGACTAGGATATATTCCTAAATCATTTAATGTTTGAATCGCTTCTAAATACTTTTCAGGCAGGTTTATTGTAATTATCTTCATCATTTTCAACCCTTAATTTACTTATTATAAAAATGTGAACTACATACTTCTTGATTAATTATCATATTTCGTCGGATAATTTATAAATTAAGAGTATTAATCCCTTAATGGTGTTAATTCCTTAATTTTTTACGAATAATATATATTAATTCGTTAATATAAAAGAAAAAGAATTCTTTTCATTCAACTTGGTTTATTTAAAGACTTAATGTGTAAAACTAGAGCAAAAGACGACGTGTAAAGCTCAGCATGACTCATTTCTTTGATATTTTTTAAAAAGGTCAGACTATAGTCTTTTTCCCGCTTTAAAAAGTTAATATCTTTAGCTTTTCTATTAGTATCTAAAAACACATCAACCTGTAGCACATTATCATTTAAATTATTGGGTAATTGGGGAGTCATATTAAAAGTGAATATTAAATCTGGTTTAGTGGAATCTTCAGCATCTATTACAAATAATATATTTGGTTGAGTATAGGAAATAAACGATTCTAAATCGTGAAATAAATCATCAATCTTAATATTAAGATTTGAATCTTCCATAATGCTACAATCGCTAATCTTAGGAAATAAGAATTTCTCTTTTCCTCTAAAAGCAAGATCAATTTCGCTCAGACTTAAGTATTTTTTAAATACATCATCGTTTTTTTCTAACACAAACTCTTTTGTAATTGGATCAGACTTAGCGTATAATATTAGAGAACTTGATGACATTAGATTGATTTTTTGATAGTATATTTCGGAGTCAGGATTATAAGGTAAGTTAATTACATCCTTATTACCACCTAAACCAAGTTGAGCCATAATATTCATTGGAACTTGACTTGTTAGGGTCAACAATAAAAAAGAGCGAAAATCTTCTAGTTCAAGAAAATTAGTGAATCCTTTAAAGTATTCATTAACGATTTTTATTTTACTACTTATTGCTTCGGACATATTCAAAATCATCTTAGAATTGTATTAAATCAATAAAGCATCAATGATAATTAAATCTAATTATGATATTTTAAAATAAAGTCGCGAAGAGAAGCCTTTACTTCTTGAGTTATGTGGTGTTCTATCTCGCACGAAATTTTTTCAACTATTTCCCCATCCTCGATCTTTAAAATATTTTGAAAAAAAGTTCGGAGTAAATCATGTGTTTCTTCTAATTGTTCTGCGTATTTTTTTCCCTTATCAGTCAGTCTAATTGATTTTCGTGGCTCCCACTTTATTAATTTTTTCTTCTTTAATTTCTCAAGCATTCCAGATACGGAAGCAGGCTCAACTTGGAGATTTTCAGCTATTTCTTTATTTGTTACCCACCCACCCTTTTTTTTTTTTGAAATGCTAAAAATAATGTCTAAATATCTTTGATAACTCTCGGGTATTTCTGAAATTTCGGGATTTTCTTTAATTTTGGACATTTTAATTAAGAACGATTATTGCTTTTACATGATGGATAACGCAATTTAATCTTAAAAATGTTTTTAATATATTTTGAAAATTGAGTAGTGTAATTAGACTTAAAAAAGATGTAAAGTTGATTTCTTTTGAACAATACTGACTAAAAATAAAAAAATTTTTCCTGGTTTGCTAATTTTAGTTGTCGGAAACTCCGGATCTGGAAAAGATTCGATATTGAAAGGAGTAAAGGAGAGATTTCCTTCTGAATTCAAAAGTGTTTATCTTACTCAAAGATTTATAACAAGACCCTCTTCTGACACAGAAGACAATATATCCGTTACACCAGAAATTTTTAAAGAAATGTCAGCACAAGGAAAATTTGCGTTAGAATGGCATATTTATGGGCTTGATTATGGGGTCCCAATAGAAATTGATGAGTGGATGAAAAAAGGTCATCTTGTTCTCGTCAATGTTAGTAGGTCAATCGTGAAAACAGCTCGTGAGATTTACCAAAATATACTAGTAGTATTTATAGAAGTTCCTTTTGAAATTACGCTTAAGAGAGTAAAAGAACGTGCAAGAGAAAGCGGGAAAAGATTAGAAGAGAGAATTCAAAGAGCAAAAAAAAATCAAATTTTTCCTGATGCCGACTTTTATGTTGATAATTCTGGAGATTTAAAGGTTGCAATTAATCAATTTTTAGACTATCTTCTGACTGCTGTTAAAGCAAAAAGAAAATAATAAAACGCATAAAATTTTTTTAATAGGTAATATAATATCACTTACTTCTTAGTTTTTTTACAATGGCCCGGTTCGTATAGTGGTTAGTATTGGGGACTGTGAATCCCTAGAAGTGTAAGAATATCCTTACTACTGGGGAAAGGCGAGTTCAATTCTCGCATCGGGCCCTCTTATATTTTATAAGTCCAATTTATTTACTATAAGGTGTATTTTATGACTTATAGAGCAGAAAATTAATATCTTTTCATATATTTTCAAGTACAATTTAACGATAAACTTTAGGTCTATTATATGGTTGATTTAGATCCAGATAAACTTCGCGAAATACATGGATGGAAAAATGCTCCGATTCATATTTGTATGGGTGCTGATTGTCGAGGACTGACCTTTTGTTGTAAACCAGGGCATTCTCTTACGTTTGGTTATAAATGTAGTAGGGACGAAACTTTAGAAGACTTAGGATTGAGCCAAGAAGATTTTATGAAAATTAAAGATGAGTTTTCAAAAGAAAACGATTGGGATTCTGACCTTGTTTGTTTTGGTTCAATTTCTTATTGTTGCATGAGGCGAGGTGGGTGCTCAAGAAGGGATCCCGCGTTAGAAATAAGATACCCGGATAAAACCAGAGAAGAATACATGAAAATATATTTCGACAAAAAAAAAGAGCTAGCAAAGAAGATACTTGAATTTGTGTATGCTAACGGTGGCAAGGAAAAGGTTGAACCATATTTGGATTTATTTTAAGACGAAACTAAAAAACTGATTTACTCTTATCGTTTAATAAATTTTCTGCGAGTTAAGAAATAAGAATGATAGTTTCACTGACTCATGAACACGATCTTGATGGATTAGGCTCACAAGCAATTATTCAACGCTATTTTATCTTAAAGGCTGGAATCCAAAACGATGAAATTACCTTTTTTTTTGCGGATTATACTAATTTTGTTGAGGAAATTAAAGGGATTTTAAGCACAGAGACCATTCCTTCACAGTTAATCATCTCTGACTTAGGATTTAACGATTCCTTTAAAGAAGTATTTCCCCACTTTAAAGAAGCAGAAAAAAGAGGATGTAAAATTTCTTGGTTTGATCATCACATCGTAGATGCATCAATAAAAGAAGAAATTAAGTCTCTAATTCATGTTTACATAAATATTCCCGAGAACTGTGCTGCTGAAATCGTTAGGAATTACTTCTTATATGATGATCCGATTGCGGCTAAAATTGCTGAATTCGCAAGAGACACAGATTTTAGAACAAATAAATACAAACTTGCTTCAGATTTGCAATCTATAATTGGTTTTAATCGTGGAGCTCAAAACGATCAAAATAAGCATGAAATTGTTAGGTTACTTTCTCAGGGTGATTTCCATAATCCTTGGTTTACTGAACAATTAAGTTCATTGAATAAATGGCTTGAAGAAGAATCTACTTTTTCCTTGAATCACGCAATAATCTTTTCAGTAGAATCTTTTGGTGATTTAGTTGTTTCTTGGGCTAAAATTGGAGGAGGTAGAATAACTAGGATATTGAAGCAAAAATATCCCGACGCAAAGGCATTCATTGGCATTGATAAACGTAATAATGATATAATTATCTATAGTGATTTTATCAATTGTAGAGATTTCGCAAGGGAATTTGAAGGAGGGGGTCATAAAGAACGAGCAGGTTTTAAATTTTCATATATTTTTGAAAAACCTAATGAACTAACCCAATCTTTTATTGAAGAAATAAAAAAAAATATTCTTAAACAGAATTAACAATTATAATTCTATTAACTATTATTAATATAGAAAGTTTATATTTCTTTAATAGAAATTAGATTTTAGTGTTATATTAAACTCTATAAGTTAACAATAGGTGAATACTATACAATCTTTATTAAAAACCAAAATTTTGGTAGGTATATTTATTACAACTTTTTTCATTTCAATCATTGCTAGCAATGTAATAAGTGTCCCTTTTGAGCCTACTCCTAATCCTCCTTACAACGGAGCTTATTGGGATTTTGAAATTGGATCAATAAAAGGATGGGAAATGAATGAATATAACGGTTCCACCTTAATGGTCTCTCGGGAACTATATTGGAATGTTTCCTCTATGAATATAATTACATATAGCCTTTGGAGGTGTTATGCTATTCAACTAATGGCAGTGGAATACAACGATAGTTTAGGTGGGTTTGTAGAACTTGATCCTGGTGGCGTTCCTCTACAAATTTCAGTTATTAACTTCACTGAAAGTATTATGAATCCATTACCTAGTTCGGGTTTTCCGGTGACATACTTCATTCCTAAAAATGAATCTGGAATTATGCTAAGTTGGTGTGCGAATAGTTCTTATGAATATTATAAACAATATTTAGACAATATCGATAATCCTGCAATTACGATTATCTTATCTCCTGATAATAATTTAATCCAATTCTCAAATAACGCAACGGAAGAGTATGTAAAATTGGTTTTTTATGATGACGGTACTTTAAAATATGCAGAAATGAAATCTTTTATACTCGGAACTATACTTTGGCCATGGATTGTGAAATACACTCGGATAGATCTAGGTGACATACCTTCACCACCAATTCCACCCGGACCAAATATTTCCATTGGTTTAGGATTTTTATTTTTTATTGGTCTAGGGACATTTGGTGTAATTTTGTATATAAAAAATATCATTCATAAAGATAATTTCTAATTACTTTTCTTTCTCTTAAACAACAAAATAAGGCTACTATAAAGTTCAAAGATGGTGAATTTTAGTTTTGGAATCGAACTTCCAGAAAATAATAAACTTGGCCTGTTTTGATATGGAAAAATTAATTCTTCAAAGACCTTTTATGAAAAGGAATCAGGTTTTAAAATTTATAGTATTTATAAAAGTGATTTTCCTCTATATTATCTTTATATCTTTTAGATATATAGCAGGATGTTCTATAGATATTTATGAAATTTCGTGAAATTGGTGTTTCACGATTATTATTGTTGTAATGGGGAAATTTAAATTTTTTTCTTCCTTTCATGAAATATTATGCAACTAAACACACCAGACATTATTTCTTTTGTTAAATCAGAAGGTATTGAGCTCGTTGGAGTAGCTCCGATCAAACCACTTCTTACAGATGAAAGATATAAAAAAAATGTTGAGAGAATTTGTCCAAACGCGAAGTGTGTTATCGTCTTCGGTAATATTTTCCCCCAATCGATATTGGATGCTTGTCCTGAAAACGCTCGGCCAGCTCGCTATAGTTTAGAGACACTTTATTCAGAAGGAGCTGAAATTTGTTTAAAAATATCTAGAGTTCTTGAAAAGAATGGATATCGCGGAGTAATTATACCTGCTTACTTACCTGTCGAAATGAGTTATCAAACCTTTGGATTAAAGGGAGATCTAAATTTAAAACTTGTTGCTGCTGAAGCGGGTTTGGGAAGCAGAGGAAGAAATGATTTGCTCATAACTCCCAATTATGGTCCTAGAGTGCGTCTTTTTGGCGTAATTACCGATGCAGATTTGAAACCTACACCTAAAAATGATAAGGACTATTGTACAGATTGCAGAATGTGTATAGAAGCCTGTCCTGCTGAAGCACTTTCTGAAACGGGATGCAATCCAAGATTATGTAGCCCTTATTCAATGAAATATGGATTACCACGAATTCTCCAATTTATTTCTGAATTAGAGAAGGGAGAATCAACGAAAAAAATATTTAAGAAGTTACAGGGAATGGAAATGTGGAACTTTTGGCAAGCTTTATCCCAAGGATCTTATTATGAGTGTTTCATGTGCATACAATCGTGTCCAGTGGGAAAAATTAAATTTGGTAAAGCATAACTTCCATAAAAAAGACTTGATATTAGTAATAATCGAGAAATAAGGATTTGGTTCTTTACTCAATATCAATGGATTTTCCTTTTTCTTTAATTTTTTTCAGCCGAACTTCCAAAATCCCATTTGTATACCGAGCTTTTGCATAATCTTGGTTAATTGCAGCCGGTAAATCTATTTCTTTAAAATAACTTCTCCCAGAAACTATTTTTTCAGTAGAAATCGTTATAGATCTATTTGTAGCGTTTAATTGAATATCTTCTTTGTTGACTCCTGGCATCTCAGCGATAAGGATAATTTGATCTGGTTCTTCATTCACTTCTACAAGAGGTTCTCTTGTTTTTCTAACTTTTCGTTCTCCGGAGATAGGTTCCTTTTCGAGATTACCAAATGAGTCCATAATAGGTTTTCCGTCAGGACCGAACCCTAAATTGAATCCATACATGATAGGTCCTTTTTTCATAAATTCTTTAGTAATTTCTTCGTGTGAGAGCCCTTGAAATTCTTCAGGTAAATTTTTCGATAGCTGTTTAAAAATTTCTTTAAACATTTTTTGAAATTCTTTTGAATTGAATAGTTTAGCGGGATCGAAATTTCCAAATAGTTTACTTGGATCTCCTATACCCTTAAACATCTTAAAAAAATCTTTATTTATATCTTCCTCATCTTCATCATCATAATCGTCATAATCGTCTTTTCCCGACATTTTATCACTTCCATGTAAAATATATGTAGATATTAATTACAATTAAATTTTTAAATATAAATTTAAATATGTATACTAAAGCTAGATATATAATAGCTTTTATTCTAGAAAAAATTGTTTAGTTTAATAAACTTATTCCAACAAAAAAGTTTGTTATATAAAATCAAAACTAATTAAAAGCAATAAAGTAGAGCGGATTTATATGTATTCAGAACTCTCAGATGATGATAAGGAAATGTATCTTGATGTATTACGTGAAGCGCCGATTTTACCTTTTTCTAATTTCGTAAGTAGAGGTGATATACCAGATAAAATTGACATTTCGCGGCCGAGAAGTTTTATTGACAGAGAAGTTTATAGATTAGTACGTCAAACTTATAGAGATAGATCATCCCGTTTAATACCCATACTAGGGTCAGCTGGAACTGGAAAAACTCATGCTTATCATTCTTTTAAAGATAAGGAGAGAGAAAATAGAAAAGAATTGAAAGAAACAGCCGAATCAGAAGAGATAGATACTAGTCAGTTAGAACCTACAGATTGGACAATTATTTATATCCCTAGCCCCCCTGCTTCTATTCGAGTATTGTTACACGTCTATACATGTATAATAGAAGATGTGGGTCCAGAAATCCTCGATATCGTTTCAGAAAAATTAGTAAGAGAAAAATGGGGAGGAAAAAAGGGTGGATTATTTCAAAAACCTAAAATTGAAGAAATTATTCAGAAAGGCATAAGGGAATTTCCAGGGGTTTTCGCTGACTGCGTAAAAGCGTTGGTTACTTACCAATTAGATAAAAGCAAAAAAGCCTTAGCTGAAAGATGGTTATTAGGTGAAGATCTTCAACCAGAAGAACTTAGTGAGCTTGGAATAAACTCCGTAGTTGAGGAAGATGATGTTTGCCTAGCTATGATTAAAATTATAACTGAAAACTTAGATCGCGTACTAATACTTTATTTTGATGAATTAGAGTCTCCATATAGAATGCTCGGTGAGGCTGCAGAAAGAAAGTTCCTCGAAATATTGAAAAGATTATATAACGAAGTCAAAGGCTTAGTCATTATAATAGCTGTTCTGAAGGAAATCTGGCCACGGATTTTAGAAATCGCCGATCCACCATTAAGGTCAAGGATGGAACCGGAAGAAGAATTAAAACCTTTTAGTTTAAACGACCTAAAAATCTTTTTCAGCAAATCAATGGAAACCTTTTGGGAGGATAATAATTTAAATCCCCCGTTATATCCGTTATTTCCCTTAAACGAAAAATTGATTGAGATAATTTACGAAAAAACACAGGGAAATCCTAGAAATTCCATTAAACTTTGTAGAAGGTTCATCGATAAAGTTGTTACCGAGGAAATGAGTGTTGAAGAATTGTTAGAGGCAAGTGCAACCATCGTAGCAACTGCAAAACCTCCAAGGCGAGAGCAAGAGGAGGAAGTTGTTGACTTTTCGAAACCTAGAGAAGTAATTAAAAAGACTATTGAAGAAATATTGGCGGAAGAAGAATATGTTATAGAAGTAAATCCGTCTTCAGTAGCGGGAGCAACATTAAAAAGTATTATTAAAGCTGGAGAGGAAAAAAATAAGGACTTCGACACTCAAATGGAGTATAAATTCATGATGGGAAAGAGAAGCCAAACATTAGCAGCACTCATTGAGTTCGGAGGTAAGAAATGGGGTTTAGAAATTCCTTCGATTAAAACTTTTGATAGAAGTGCGGGTGTTGCAGGATATTACGCTGCAAAAAGATTAAAAGATGCTATTGATGAGAAAGCAATTGATTCAGCAATCTTAATAGTTCCAGCAGGGAGCAGTGGTGCTAAATTTGAATCTATATTGGAAAACAATCAACAAATTCACAAGGTTGAATTAACAAACGAATCAGGAGAAAGTTTGATAGCTAGTGCGTTAACTTATCCATCAAAAGAGGGTTGGGAGATAGCCAGAATAATTTTTCCAGACATTGGAGAATATACTCCACCACAAGTTGAAGAGCCCTCAGAAGATTCAGAACAATAAAAAAATTAACTTTTTTCGATTTTAATAATAAAATCGTTTATAGTTCGTGTAGAATTTCCTTAAATTTTTTATCTAAATTGAACAATTCTTTAGCTAATTCATCTGCTCGTTTACTATCTTTAAGGAATTCGGTTAATGCAGTTGTTGTTTCATGCTCCTCAAATGAGTTCGCAATATTTATTAATGTATCTAATGGTTTTATTAATTCGTGATAAAGGTGAAGTTTGTTATTCTGTAGCGTTTCAATCCTATTTTCTATTTCTTTTATATTAGTTTCCCGCTCTTTGATTAATTCTGGAAACTTTCCCACTTGTTCGGCTTTACTTGTTAAAAACGAAACGATATCCCCTTCTTGAATGGTTTCTGCTAATTCGGCGGCTTTTAGAAAGCTTTTTTTTGCTTTTTTATAAAAGCCTTCGATTAGTTGTTGTTCAGCAAGTTTAATTTCCTCTGACAACTTTTCAGGAATTTGCTCACCTAAGTCAATTAATTCTCTAGCTTCGGTTAATTTACCATCATCAAGCATTTTTTTAGTTTTATCATTGATAGTTTCTTTAACCATACTTGGTTCCTTTAGTTTTTCCATTAAAGTGAAAATGGAATCGAATTCTTTCCTCAATAATGCTTCTAGAGCATTTTTATCTTGTGAGAAATCTTTTACAACTTTGGTTGCGATGTTTTCCAGGATACTTTTCAAAGAGACTAAATCCTCGTCCTGTTTTAGAACAAAACCTAGAAATAAATTATCTCGCTCAACAGATTTTGCATCCATTTTTGCCGAATAATACCGTAAATCTTCATTCCAAAAGATTGTATCAGAAAATTCTTTTTGGATATGTTTTTCTTCAAAATCCTTTAGGATCTCCTTATTTACGTTATTCTTTTGATCCAAATAATATTCTGCTAATACATTTGGTCCAAATGATTCGTCAATTTCGTAGAGGTATATTCCAACTGGCATAATATTGATTCTCTATATAATTTTTCAGATTAAAATTGTTATTAATTACTAGTTAATAAGTGAATAATTTTATATTTTATTTGTTCTATTTTTTATGTTTTTCTACATTGTAGCAAACTATTTAGTTAAAAAACTTAGTCTAAAGGTATGAAATCATCGAGCATCGCCAGTACTTTTTCCCGTTCAGGTTCTTCGATTTCAGAATTGATAAGATCTAAAACGCTTCGGACACTGATCATCTCCCTCAGGTATGACAGCTTTAAATCGCTGATTCCCGCGTCAAGGACAAGAATCTTTTCTTTTCCCCCAGTGTTATCCCAAATAGGCCAATATGGTAATTTTTCTCCGTTGGGATTTCCTGTTTTTGCAAAATTGGCTAGATAGCTCATACACAAGTCAGTTAGTCTTTCGCGACCAAGATAGTTATGCTTTGTATGGGTTTTTCCTATTATCATGGCTATTTCACCTATTCCCATACCTAAAAAGAATGGTATCTCTGCACTGTGGTGAGCAGCCAGTTTTTGCCCCTTATTTCCTGGCAGAACGCTTAATCCATTACTATCAGGGCTTCCCCAGTCAAATCGGTATGCATAGACAGGAACATCACTATTAGAAGTTATTCTTTTTGCTATGACATCAACGCCGTTTGCACGCCATAATAGTGAATAGTAACCCCAAATCAAATCATATTCCCGTGAATTTAACGGGGGATTCTTTCTAAAATAACCAAAGAGCTTCATTTCGTCCTTGGTACAACCTATAATTAAAGGTACCTTGTTTGTCCACTCTCCAGATGAAAATACGCCGTAACCATCTTCTGGGATTACAACACCATCTGTGAAGATAGTGTGCCATTCTGCCATTCCAAAGTCTTTAGTAGGGATGTTTTTCGTGATTGTAAACGCTGATTTCGAACGGAAGTACTCATTAATTTCATCGTCCGTCATCTTGCTGATGAGTCGTTCCGCTTCTTGTTCACTACCAACTTTTCGTTCCTTAACGAGGAGAGATACAAGAAGTTTGGTACTCTGGATTATGGCATCACTATTACTCCAGATAAGCGAAAGAGCGCTTTCTGAAATAGCATGGTGGTAGAGTCCTTTCGCTGCGGGAGAAACAAGGAGTGAAAGTACGTTAAAAGCTCCACCAGATTCACCTGCGATTGTTACATTGTTTGGATCACCACCAAATGCTCTGATGTTCTCATGGACCCACTCCAAGGCCTTTATCAGATCAAGAGTGCCAAAATTCCCGCTTTGGTCTTCTGAAGAGCCACTTCCTGTCACGGCAGGGTGAATAAACCATCCCATTGCCCCTAAGCGGTAGTTAACAGAGATATATAACAAGTTTGACTTCCCCGCCACCGCATTACCATAGTATTGGGTCGTAGCAGCTGTTCCTATTGAGTTACCACCCCCGTGGATATACAAGTAAACAGGTAACTCAGTTTCTGAACTTTTAGGGCGCCAGATGTTGAGGTAGAGACAGTCTTCTGAGCCAATTGGGCCTAGGAAGGGCATAAATTGTGCTGCAGCATTCCTAAATTTTTTTGTTTTGCGCGTTCCGAGCCAAGGAACAGGACCGCGTGGTGCTTTCCACCGTAGGTCCCCTACAGGAGGTGTCGCATAGGGAATTCCCTTCCAACACCATGTATTTTTATCCGAATAACCAGTTAACAGCCCATATTTTGTTTGGATAGTAGCATTATTATTCCAAACACCAAGCTCGTAAGCATGGTCTGATATTTTTGGTGCAAAAAAACGCTTGATGGGAGGAGAAACGGTTCTTTTGACTAAATTACTCAATCTGATAAAAGGGACAAATATATAGGCCAGTTTCATCATAAATGACATATTTTCACATCAGGTTTTTCAATGACTAAAATGAAATAGACAACTTAGATTAAAATAAATATTTATTATTGGAATAAATAAATATCTATTATTGGTTCAACACCGATATACCATAAAATTTTGTTCTAAATAATTCATCTATTAAGATAGGAGATTTATTAGAATCTAGAAAAGAAGTGTGAAAAATGGAAATTGTAGATACTTATTGCGAAGCGTTTGAAGGGTTAGTAGTTCAATTAATGGTCACTGCGCAAGATGCAGAGTTCTTAACTAGAGCTGTAAATGCATTTACTGCGTTACCTTCAACTGTTTTTGGAGATGCAGAAGGTGGAATTGTAAGATGGCTTTCCGATAAAGAAACTATTGATAAGCGATTGGGAGCAATCGTTCAATTATGGGTGACAGGAACAGGTAAGAAGGCCACAACTAAGTTTTACGAACAACTTGGTCGTAGAGTGAGGCAAGGCATTCTTGTCGTTCCAACAACTGCAGTTTTTGATTATTATCCCGAAACATCTAAAACAAAATTTAATATGATGGAGAATATAGGTCATTGCGGTGATGGATACGAGTGGATTGTTGAAAAATTTAATCGAAAACTAATCAATGTCCCTATAATGATGGGATATGATTTTTTAATTGAAGAAGAGATAACTTACGCTCAAGGTGTTATGGGAGGAAATTTGTGGCTATTTTGTGACTCAGTTGAGTCTGGGATTAAGGTTGGAAGGGAGGGAGTAAAAATTTTAGCTGAAATCGATAATGTATGTACTACTTTTGATGTTTGCTCTGCAGGTTCGAAACCGGTTTTCCCGGATGCTAAATATCCGGAGATAGGGCCATCTACTAATCATCCATATTGTCCAACGCTAAAAGGTAGAACATCTCCAGATGAATTCAAGGTTCCAGAGGGAGTAAGCTCGATTCCTGAACTAGTATTTAACGGTCTAAATATTAGTGATGTTAAAGTAGCCATGCAAAAAACTATTGAAGGGATTTCTGATATGAGCGGATTGCTCAAAATTTCTGCAGGGAATTATGGAGGTAAATTAGGTAAATATAAGATATATTTACGAGAATTAGGATTAAAAAGGAGTTATTTTAAATAAGAATTCATTTATAGGTAAGCGTTTTATCTTTTACCGGCATTATCATCTTTCCATTTCTCATTAACGAAAATTTCGGATATTTTTCTTTAAAAACAATTTCAATTTCTTTAAGAGGTAAATCCGCATGAACCCCTCGATCTTTGACATATTCGCCAAATTTATTACCTTCGTTATCAAAAGAAGCAAAAGTCGCGTCATTCTCACCGTCAAATTCAACCATTGGAAAAAAACCTCCTTTTATAGCAGTTTTTTGGTCAAACGAGGGAGTTAATTTCACCCATTTATTATTAAGGTAAAGTTCACTATAACCATGATAATGCATGACGTTTGTTTCCATAAAATCTACTATTTTTTGTGATATTTTGTGATTTATTAGATCTACCAAGTGAATCCTTGCAGGAATTCCAACGACGCGTGCAAAGGTGGATAATAGAATTGATTTTGAGACACAAAAACCATTTCTTCGTCTTAGAGTCACGTTAGCTTTAAAATTAGCTTTAACTGATGGGATATAAGTATGCATATTGTATTTAATCTCATCCCTAACCCAATAAAAGAGCGCTTTAGCCTTCTCACTTTCACTTTCTAAACCATCTGTAATCTCAAAGGCTTTATCTCTTACTACTTTTTTGTCGAAATTAAAAAACTCATTAGGTTGCAGATAAATATCAAGATTCTCCATGATTATGAAAACTCTTAGTTCTTTTTGAATATTACTTTTCCTTTCCAATATCACAACAAATTGGGTATAGTGTAATGTAATTAATATTTTCCATAATGTCTAGATGCTTCCGTAAAATGTATGACATTCTTATAAGGTATACCTTCATAAATCACAGTGCTTGGACCAATTATAAAATGTTGATTTTCTTTCAATGCATCCATTAACTCCTTTACATGATTAAAAATCTCTTGTTTGGAGCCAAATGGCAACACATTAGATATATCACCAAATCCAACAACTACAAAATCAGGATACTTCTCGTTTATGGTAATTGGATCAGCACCTCCTTCCCATCCTTGGAGACCACTAAAACCAAGCTTTTTCAGAATCGGAATCATATCGGTAACATCTCCATCTGAATGTATTTGTACCTTCATACCCGCATCGGTGATTAGTGAACAAATCTCCTTATAATATCTTCCAAAATCTTGTTCCCATCTTTCTGGTGAGATCATTGGTCTACCCTTAAAGGCTATGTCGTCTAAGATATTTATGATTCCAGCACGATTTCCTGTTGCACCAATAATTGCTTGAACCTTTATACGAGTTAATTCTGCAAAATATTTTACTAATTCTTGATATAGCTTGGAATTTTTATGATGGTGTATGGAAAAATGCTTAAATCCCATCGATTGCCACAATGTGTCAAAAATACCCCCAGCACCTATAACTGGAAAAAGATAAGGGGATATTACATCGAAGTGGTCAAGGGATTTTTTTATTTCTAATGAGTCGTCCACAACTCTCAATGTTTCTCGTACTTTATTGAAATTATCTAATGAGAAAAAAAGACCTTTTTTGTAATAACCAAATCTTTTTGAAGTAGGCTGGCCATTCCAAGACACAGCAACTTTCTTACCATTTTCATCCTCCACTTTTACTCGGTTTACCCTTAGACCAGGATGTACGTCCCCAAATATTGATTCAAAGCCTACGTAATTAGCTTCCATAAACCCAGGAATATTAGTATGAAAAGGAAGGCTTTTAACCAAAAATTTTTCTTCATGCAACCGAATAAATTCAGGTCGGAGATACTGGACGAAGGTAGGAACATGATCCAATTTTTTCCGGTTATCATCATCAAAGACCGCTAAATACCTCTCCTTAGCATTCACAAATTAAAATGTGAAATATTGAACTAAAATGTTATGAACATTCTTCTAGAATCAATTATTAAGGTTGGTCGATAATTTTTTCAGTAATTCAACATTTTCGAAATAAACTACCAATTAAAATAAATATGCTTAATTGTAGTTAAAGTTAAAAATTATCGTATAAGTAGAATTAATTATGAATTTAGTAGTAGGTAATCTGGTAGATCCCGTATTTAGACCTCCTTCTGAGTGGGATGCTTTATTGATTGCAATTACAGAGGGTTGTACACGTAAATGCACATTTTGCTCTATGTATAGATCAAAAGCGTTCTCTATTCGTAAAGATATCGAAGAGATCAAAACGGATATTAAAAGGGCGGGGGCTCTTTATGGAAATCGCGTACGGAAAATATTTTTCGAAGATGGAAATGCGTTTGTTGTTAAACCTGAGATCCTTATTGAATTAACCGAATATAGCTATAAAATTCACCCAAATCTCAAAAAGGTTAGTGCCTATGCCCATGCTAAGGATATTATAAAAAAATCTGATGAGGATTTAAAAAAAATAGCAGATAGCGGATTTACGATGGTTTATGTGGGCATTGAAAGTGGAGATGATGAAGTTTTAATGGCCTGTAATAAAGGAACAACACAAGATGAGATTGCTCTAGCGGCTCAAAAATGTCATAAAGCTGGAATAGCTTGGTCTGGTATTTTTCTTTTAGGACTAGCCGGAAATGATCCTGAAAAAAGTAGAAAACATGCGATTGAATCTGCCAAATTAATTAATAGAATGGCTCCACCAACACCAATTAATTGGTATGTATCGCCATTAACATTAGGGATTACTCCAGGAACGGAGTTGTGGACTCAAAAATCAACAGGAGAATTCAAACCGTGTTCTAGCACTCAAATTTTAGGAGAATTATATACGATGATAGAATACACATCAGATGATTTGCTGAAGTGTATATTTAACACGAATCACGCTTCAAATTATTTAAGTTTGAAGGGAGAATTAAGTAGAGACAAAAAACAATTTCTTAAAAAAATCGAAACCGCTATTAAAAACCCAAACATGCTTCGACCTGACTTTCTTCGTAGGTTATAACAATTTCACTTGGATAAGAATTTGCTTTGGGTTTTATTAAATCGAATACATTTAATTATAGACATAATCTCCGATTAATAATTTAAAATTTTATTGAGGGGCACCTTTTTAATATAAAAAATAGACTTGTTAGTGTAAGTGATTAAAAAAATTGAAAGTTATCAAGGAGCTTAAAGAATTCCAAATCTCAATAAAAGATGTTATTTTTGCAACAAAAAAGGTTAAATTATCTAATTCGATGATTCCTTTTAGTATTCGCGCCTCAAAAGGAACTGAAATTCACCAACTATTCCAAAAAGAAAGAAATAATACTGAAAATTCCTTTCAACGCGAAGTCCTGGTAAAATTTAATACAAAGATTCAAGGGTGGAAATTTACAATCTCAGGGCGTGCTGACATCATCTATGAAAACAAAGGAATCTTGGTAATTGAAGAAATTAAGTCGGTAACGAATCTTGATGACTTTGATCTTGAATCAGAAACTGCCAAGGAATATCGCTTACAGTTGTTACTATATGGGCACTATTTTCTCCAGTTGGGAAAAATGATTCAATGTCATTTAGTGTTAATTGACATTTTTACTGAAAAAGCCAAAATTATTAATGTTCCTCCTCAAGATATGTCAGAATATCTTATAAAACAGTGTGAAACTATCTTAAACGAGTGGGAGATGGGACAAAAAATCAAAGCAGAGCAGCGAGAGCGTGCCAAAACAGTTATATTTCCTTTTGACAAATATAGAATTAATCAAGAGGAAATTATAAAAGACGCGCTTAAATGTATTCAAAGGAGAGAACGACTAATGCTTTTAGCCCCCTCTGGTTTAGGAAAAACAGTTGGGACACTTTTTCCCGCGTTAAAATATGCTTTAAAGAAAAATTTATATGTCTTCGTGGTTACATCAAAAACTACTCAACAACACATCTACAGGGACACTTTACGGATATTTGCGAAAAAGAAAACACAATTTAATTCGATTATTCTCACTGCAAAAGAGAAATTATGCATAAATAGTGCTTTTACTTGTGAAAAATCATTATGTCCTTACCTCGATAATTACGTTAAGGTTTCAGTAGATAAGATCGTGTCTGAAATGCTCACTAAACAAGTCATCGATGCGCGGTATATTCGAAAAATAGCAAAAACCCATACTATTTGCCCCTTTGAACTCTCATTAGATTGTTCTCTTCATTGTGATCTAATAGTAGGGGATTATAATTATGTATTCCATCCATACATCAGGTTAAGGCGATTTTTTGACCAAGCATATGACAATATCATACTGATTGTCGATGAGGCTCATAATCTACCCTTCCGGGCGATGACTTATTATTCTCCAGAATTAACTCTACAATCCATATCTAATGTTAACAGTTATTTACAATCACTTCATATGCCAAAATTTATTGAGAAAAAGGGAATTGACATATATGAACAGATAACTGATTACATTTTGGACTTGATTAAGCCTTTTCCCGATTCGACAACAAAAATGCCAATATTGGCAAAATTTGATAAAAAATTCTTCCAAACAGTATTAAAAAATCTAGAACATTTTATCCTTTTATATATTGAAGCCTACACTTCTCGACAAGGATTTCAACCTGGAAAAAAAGACCCAGTCTTGGAATTTGTTTTAAATTTTCGTCAGTTCACGAGTATTTTAAAAGAATGTAATTCTCCTGAATTTAGTGAATTATTGTATATAAAAGAAGAAAAAATCAAAATTTTATGCAAATCGGCAGCACCGAAACTCGAAAAACAAATTGCAGGCTTTCATTCGGTAATCATGCAATCGGCTACTCTGTTTCCATTAGAATATTTTCAAAAAATGTCAGGGTACCCCTCTTCAACACAGAAAATTCAATATTTCTCTCCCTTTGCTCAACAAAACCGACTTTATCTTCTTATGCCCAATCTATCGACTAAATATGAAGACCGTCGAGAATCGTATGATCTTATTGCATCAACTATTTCCAATGCCGTAAATGCTAAAAAGGGAAATTATTTGGCTTTTTTTCCTTCTTTCGCTTATCTTAAAGCTGTCCAAAATGAAATTGAAACGTTACCGCTCTCAGTTAAGCTCATAGTGCAAGAACGAAAAATGAGTGAAGCCAAACGTAGAAATTATTTAAAGAAACTACGAAGTTCTGACGAGAAACATCTTCTTCTGGCTGTCCACGGGGGAATATTTAGTGAAGGCGTAGACTTTACAGGAGATATGGCCATTGGAGCATTTATTATTGGCCCTGGGCTTCCCGCTTATTCAAAGGAACAAGAATTAATGCGAGAATATTATGATCTTAAATGGAAAAAAGGTTTCGAATATGCTTATCGAAATCCTGGGATGATGAAAGTAATTCAAGCTGCTGGTCGAATTTTTAGAACTTCTACTGATCGTGGATTTGTGATGTTAATTGGGCATAGATTTAGAACAACCTATTATAATAGTGTTCTTCCAAGAGATTGGAAAATTGAACAGCCCCCAGATCTCATCAAGCGTATTCAGGCTTTTTGGGCAACTCAAAATAGCGACATAAGGGGATCAAAAGCGATATTTAAAACCGCAGATCTGTTTGATTTCACGAGAGAAGGTTGAATAAAGTAATTATTTAAGCATTCAAAAACATTGCTATCAGAATCATCAAGTGTATTTTTTATTCAGAAGTAACCTCGCTTAACTAATTAAAGAGCCAAAAGAGATTTTTTTTGGTAAGAAGTAAATAATGAATTGACACATTTTCTATAAATATGAAAACAAAATATCTTTATATTATTTTTAATATAGTTAACTAAATTTTTTGTGATTGATATGATAAAAACGAAAGTAACTGAAATTTTAGGATGTAAATATCCAATAATTGGCGGAACAATGGCAAGAATTTCAAATCCCGAATTTGTCGCAGCAGCTAGTAATGCTGGTGCTTGCGCAGTGTTAGCCAGCGCTAATTATGAATCACCAGATGAATTACGAGAGGCTATCAAAAAAACACAATCTCTGACGAATCAACCATTTGCGGTAAACATTAATCTTTTTCCAGCATTGATGCCACAAGAAAAGTTAGTAGAATATGTGGATGCTACATTAGATGAGGGAGTTAAAATCATAGAAACAAGCGGTCATAAAGCACCAGAGCAGTTAGTTCCTAAGTTTAAGGAAGGGGGTGCAATTTGGATCCATAAATGTGCTGGAGTAAGGTATGCTATAAAAGGAGCATCATTAGGGGCGGATATGATAACGGTTGTTGGATATGAAAATGGTGGAGCTACTGGTACCCTAGACATAGGAACTCTCGTAATGACCCCGTCTGTTGTTGATTCTCTGGATGTTCCCGTAATCGCGGGAGGTGGAATCTCAGATGGGAGAGGAATTGCTGCAGTCTTAGCACTTGGTGCAGAGGGGGTAATAATAGGAACAAGAATGATGGCTACAAAGGAGTGTCCTATTCATGACAATTTAAAACAAGCCTTTGTTCAAGCTGCGGAAACTGATACCAGTTTGGTAATGCGTTCTATACATAATACTCATAGAATGTGGAGGAATAAAGCAGCACAACAAATTATTGATTTAGAAGCTCAAAAAGCACCTTTAGAGACGATTATCCAAGCTGCGTCTGGTCAAAAAGCTGAAAAAATGTACAAAGAAGGAGATATTGACGCAGGGATGGTAAGTTGTGGTCAAGGAGTAGGATTAATTAAAGATGTCCCTACCGTTAAAGAATTATTAGATAGGATGATGAAAGAAGCAGAGGAAGTAATTTCAAGGCTACAAAATATAACTACCTAACTTATTTTCGTTTGTAGGAGGTAAACGCTATATGATGGATGATATTGAAATTAGAGATGGAAAAGTTTTCGGAGGTTGGAGAGCACCAGAAAATGTTTATAAATCAAATATTACATCGATTCACGACGATATCGTAGCCCAAAAAGTTGGTATGCGTGGTGGAACAATACAAGGAACTATACATTTAAGCATGTTTGCACCTTTAGCCCAGAAAATATTTGGTGATCGTTGGTTTGAGAAGGGGACTGTTAGTATGTATTACACATTTGCAACAATCGATAAAGAAGAAGTAAGAGCAATCATTGAACTGCCCCCAAATACAACTGAAGAGATGCTACCCATTGCAACGAAAGATGTGCAAGTTAAAGCGTGGGCTGAATTGAAAAATGGGCAACAAATAATGACAGGGACAGTATCAATAGGTTCACCTAAAGAACCTTCATATTTGCAAGTTGTAGACCTAAAAAGTAGTAATCCTGAGGATTTACGCATTTTAGCAAGATTGAAAGTAGGTGATGAACTTCCTTCTAAAGAAATTTTACTTACACAAGAAGAAATTAATGAGGGAGTAAGTCGAATAACTGACCAATTGGAGTATTACAGAAGAAAAGATAAATCTCCTTGGGGGGATACGATCTTTTATCCTACAGCTATGTATGAGGCTATGGCATTGGGTTCTGAGCGAAGAAGTACTGAAGAATTCAAAGCTGTTCCGTTCTTTGGTGCAACCGAAATTAAGAATATAAACGGACCAGCACTCACGGGGGTTACATATATTGCTAAAGGGAAGTATATCTGTATCGGAGCGTCTAGGAAAACGGAGTATGCTTGGTTTGACTCTACATTAGAAGAAAAGGAAACTGGAAAAATCGTGGCGTCAATGCGTCACTTGGATCGTTTTATGAAAGCAGGATCCCCATTTTATGAAGATTAATATTCCAGAGGTTATTTTTTTCTCAATCTTACTTATTTTTTTATAGAAATACCTGATTCCTACATCGCAGATACTAGCAGCTAATGCGTATGGGTACCAAAAGCAAAGAAATTGCGGGGAAATTCGTTGGGAAACTCAAACTTTCTGTCAACGAGTTGCACGATTTCTTTACCTAGCTTAAAAGCAGCGTTCATACCTTTTTCGAGCTTTTTAGCATCTCTTTTCTCAGTTGCATACGCTGCAACGAAATTCGCTGGGAGCATGCGCTTTATAGTTGTAAAGAAGTAAAAATCCTTGAGGACATCAATCAAACCTAAACTACCTGCCACAACGATTACTCCAGCTACTTTATTTGCCAAACTTTTACCTGGTTTGTTCAATGCAAAAGTACGATCCATTATGGTTTTGGCTTGTGCTGTCATGCCGTAAAAATAGATGGGGGAACCAAAGACAATTCCATCTGCTCCTATTAATTTTTCGTAAAGAGGTTGCATATCGTCTTGGATATGGCAATCACCTTCAGTTAAACAGGAATAACAACCATCACACCCTCTGATGTTCTTACCCGACACACTGAAAAGTTCAATGTTAGCTCCAGATTCGGCTGCACCTCTGAGAGTTTCTTCCAATAAGGATACCGTATTCCCTTTTTTCCGTGGACTGCATGAAACAGCTAATATTTTCATTATAATTAAATATATTTAATTTATAAATAAATAATTTGAGATAAACTTTGAACCTTATAATCCTTATTCAGTTTTAGCATAGAATTTTCATAAAAATCAAACTTCAAATTATTTAAGTTTGAAAGGGGAATTATGTCGAGATAAAAAACAATTTCTTAAAATAATTGGAACAGCCATTAGAAACCCAAGCATGCTTCGATCTGACTTTCTTCGTAGGTTATAACAATCTCACTTTTTTAAGAAAAATAAGAAATAATGTAGATATTCTAACTATTCGGAGTTATTCTTTTGCGTTTGCTCAAATGTATTTTTTGAAGGACATAATGACTTATTAAATAGCATAGAATGACTGATAGAGTTAAAACAATTAATAGCTTTATAATTGGAGAAATGGGTATGAATGCAATTCCAAGGGATAAAGGAATAACGACGAAAGGATGAATGAGATACATGTGAAATGAGCTATCGGCTAGATTCTGTAGTATTTTTCCTTGCTTGTTGAATTTCGCGTAAAAAATCTTAATTAACACAAAAATCATTCCCATAGAAGCGATATTATCTACCACCGCAAATATAAGAGCGTTCAAATGGAACCCTCCTAAAAAGACGCTAAAATCAGAATCAGCTCCGGCAATTACAAAGAAATACGTAAAAAATAACATAACCGCCACAAATATTGTAATAGCCCAAACTTTGACATGACGTCTAGTCATCTTTTCGAACCAACCATATCGATAAGCGATGATACCTACGGAAAACATCAGAAAATACTGAATCATATAAGCTACTGGTAATCCCAGTGGATTATCGAGTATGGAAAAGTTTATGCGAATTAAAAAAGTAAGAAATCCTAAGCAAATTGCTAAAAGGAGTAAATAAATGTATCTTGGTATGGACAATTCCTTTGGGATGCGTCGCTGTATCGAGTCAATTTTTGTTATCTGGCGCCAAATTGTATAAATCGAAGTAAAAATTAATAAAGCGACTAGAAACCAAGTGATAGTATATTCTGTGAGAAAATTTACAAAATATTCTAGGGATTGAAAATTACTTAAATAATACTCTATAAAAGATGTTTGGAGTCTTGGGTAGGAACTCCATGGTTGAATTCCTCCTGCACTCAGGAGATAAAAAATAATGGGATTAACTACCAAAACATATAAAAGGACAGGAATACCAAGACGGATTAAACGTTCTTTCCAGAACGCCAAGACTCCTTTTCGATCGTAACTCTTAGGAGTGAAATAACTACCCATCAAAAAGAATAATCCTAAGAGGGAGGCTTGAAAAATACCTCCAATTCCTGCTATCATATAAAAGAATATAATAGTGAAAGTATCAACAGGATTCGATTCGTTCAATGTGGAGATATAATACCACCATCCTTCCCCTCCATAAGAAACCCTCACATGAGTGAAAATTACTAAAATAGCAAATAAGACCTTTATATTATCAAGGAAGATGAGCCGTGGTTTTTTAGATTCCTCTTTCATGAGAATGATACACCTTTGAATATTCTTATTTCGTCATTTAATAATATAAGTGTGATCAATTCTTTTGATTTTATACTTTTAACTCTAAATTCATCTTTTCAAAGAAATTCTATTGCAAATCATATTATATTTGTTTAATGTTCTAAAAGCTCATCTAAAGTTTGTTTTATTGAGAAATTGACTAGAGGAAGGAGAATACTGCAATTATTACAGGAATATCTGCTCCAGCATGAAACAAAATCGCAGCAAGTAAGCTGTCAGTCTTTTGTATGACAGCACCAAATGCTAATCCTAAAAAGAATGTAAGAATAAGATAAATGAATACAAAGGGCGTGAATTGCGTTGAGAGATGAGCCAATGAGAAGATAATTGCTTGCAATACATTGGAAGTATCAACACCGAGGAAGGTATCGTACTTTTTCAAGAAAAGGCCCCTGAATAATATTTCTTCACGTATTCCATTCAAAAATACGAATATTAGAATCCAAGGCAACAGAAGGATCAGTCTATCAAAAGGAATATTTTGACCCCCAAAGAGATATACCGCAGTAGGCAACGCTGTTAGGAGAAAGATCGAAAAAGTCGCCAACCCGATAAGTAGACCTAACCGGGTGTTTCCTTTTTGTAGAAATAATGAGGAAATATCATTATTAGAAATCTTGGTTAGAAGGATGATAGGAACGACAATTATTAATGTACTTATTAATTTATTGAAAACGATGTTCTCAATCGTTGTACCAGATGCCCAAGGCATTTGAAGAAAAAAAACCAAAGACGCAATAAAAAAAGCAAAAAAAACAGGAAAGAACTTACTTAGTTGAGTATTCCTGTAAATTATTATTGAGACAATTAGAAAAACAAGGGGTAGTGCAATGAAATATATAATTTTAATAATATCTTGCATGAAGATTGGAACAACGAAGATTAATAACCCACACATTAAGAAGAGGATAAATATCCTGAGTTTATAAACCTTATCCTTTTCTTTTTCGCTTTGGTTCATATTGAGATTTTGATTTTTCTTATGATTCATAGTATAAGACCTTAACTTATTACATAATATTTTTTTGCATAAAAATCCTTTTTCATAACTTACCCTATTAAATATTTTTAAAATGAAATCTTCATTTTCCATATATCAAATAGAATTGACATTTTTACCTATTAATATCCACATTGTATGATATTCTGTATCTTTAGAATAATTTTTGTGAAAATATTCAAATAGGTCAACAAACTTCAAAAATTTGAAATCCTCCCGAAGCTCATCTTCTGAACAAAAATGAATGAAGAACTCACTCTGAAATGAATTTGGATCATCTTTTACTGGCATGCCTTTTCCATAATATTGCTTATCATTTGAGGAAAGTGTATTCAAGAAAAAAAAACCATGTGATTTTAAAATTTCCTTGATTTTGGTAATAAACAAGTTTCTATCAGCTATATTAAAGAAATGGTATACACCTGAAATGAAAATTATATCATATTGAGTATCATCTAAATCCTTCCAATCCAAGCATTCAAACGTGACATTATCTTTGTTTGAATTAAGCTCAATTGCATTTTCTATAGCTTTTAATGATATATCAATTCCTCGTATTATGAGATTATCTAAATTCGAAGATATAAAGTCGATATCGCGTCCATTACCACATCCAATGTCTAGAAATCTGAATTGCTTAGATTTAGTCAATCTTTTTTTGAGAAAACTTAAAGCTACACTAGCAGCTTTACTAACTCTATCATCACCACTTGGAATATGGTTCATACATTTACTTAATCAAAGGTGAGTTAAAAAAATATCTTTGGAATTCGATATTTAATTTAAAAAAATTAAATTTTTTCAGCTATCAAATCAATAATATCTATTATAGTAATTTTTTCTTGATCTTCTGGTTCCATTTCGTTATAAGCGTCGCTTAAATTACCAACGCAGAAAGGGCAGCTCGTTGTTAAAATTTGCGCCCCGGTCTCTATCGCCTCATTAATTCTTTCCTTTGAAATATCAAGAGCTAAATCTGGAAATTGGCTTTTTACACCTCCACCAGCTCCACAACACCAAGCATTATTCCGATTTCTCTTCATTTCTTTTAATTCTACTCCCGGAATTTTAAGTAGGGCTTCTCTGGGTATTTCGTAAAGATTCATGTGTCTTCCTAAATGACACGGATCGTGCCATGTTACGGTTTCCAAACCCTCAACAGGCTTAAAAGGTATCTCGTTATTTTCTAACATTTCAGCTAAGATTTCAGTTATGTGTTTTACTTCAAACGGTAATTCTTCGCCTAATAATTCGGGATAGTCCTTTTTCCATGTTCTATAACATCCTGCACAAGCTGTAAAAATTGTTTGAGCGCCCATGTTCTTAAAAACATCTATATTGTGTTTAACAATTTCAGTAAGAGAGCTCTGATCTCCAATTCGTATAGCTACAGAACCACAACACCACTCATACTTCGACATCGCAATATCTTTCCCGGCTGCTTTGAGAATTTTCATCATGCTTTTTAATGTATCTACTTGCCTTAATGGC
>JABXKD010000139.1 GCA_013375475.1 Promethearchaeota archaeon | reverse complement strand
GAACAGTATTATTCAAAAGGTTTGGAAAAGCGTAAAATAAAATAAATTTTTTTTTTTTTTATAGAAATCAAATGAAAATACAAATAAGATAAAAAAAAAACGAGATAAATTATGAAGATATTAGCAATAATTAGCAGTCCACGAAAAAAAAATACATATAATGCAATAAAAACCATTGAAAGTATTCATAAAAAGAATTGCGATTGCGAATATGAATATTTATTTTTAAATAAGGTCGATTTAAAAAATTGTATTGGTTGTCATCAATGTTTAACAAGGGGTGAGGATTTTTGTCCTTTGAAGGATGATCGGGATATTATTATAGATAAAATTGAATCAGCAGATGGAGTGATACTAGCAAGCCCGAATCATACAATGAATGTAAATTGGCGGATGAAAAATTTTATTGACCGTTATTCTTATTTGATGCATAGACCCCGTTTTTTTAATCAACGTTTCATGGTTCTTATTACAAGTGGTAGTTATAGAGGAGTTAAAGAAGCAATGAAAGCCCTTGTACTTATGGGATCAGGTGGAAAAGTAATTAGCAAAATTGGTGTCACGAACTCTCCAGGTATGAATAATAGGAAAAGGAAAAAACAATCTAAGAAGTTAAAAAAAGAGGCAATTAAATTTATAAATAATATGAATAAGCCATTTGTTTATAAACCCTCGTTTGGAGACCTAATTTGGTTTTCAGTATTTAAAGCAATATCAAAAGAAACTGAAAAAGAAGCTCCCGCCGATTATGAATATTATTCTAAGAGAAATTTCTTTGTCAAATTGGATCTCTCATTTGGTCAGAGGTCTATTTTAAAAATATTTCAAGCTCTATTTAGTGTTCTTAATCGGATTGGATTGGTATAGAAATATAGAATAGGAATTCATAAATTATAATAAATTAATTTATTTTTCTAATAGTGAATATGCCCTTAATAGAACTCCAATCTATATTATAATTAACAAAAAAGAATTTTATCAAATAAAGGAAGTGATGAAAAATTACTCAAAGTAAAATAAAAGAAGAGAATCTAGCTGATTCTCGACACGAAAATTTCATGAAAGCTGCGGTAGTCACAAAATACGGACCGCCAGAGGTTCTTCAGCTCAAGGAGGTAGAAAAACCTACTCCCAAGGACAACGAAGTGCTGATAAGAGTACAAGCGGCAACAGTAACTTTGTACGACTGTTGGGGGCGAGCTTGCACAGGTCCTCCCGGGTTCGGACTCCTAATAAAATTATCGTCTGGGCTTGGAAAACCTAAGAAACCTATACTAGGGACCGAGTTTGCAGGGGAAATTGAAGCAGTAGGCAAAGATGTAAACCTATTCAAGAAAGGCGACCCGGTTTTTGGATTCACCGGGATGAATTTGGGGGCTAATGCTGAGTACGTATGTATGCCTGAAGACGGGGCACTAGCAATAAAACCGACCAATATGACATATGAAGAAGCCGCCGCCATTCCTTATGGGGGATTAACCGCATTGTATTTCCTAAGAAAAGCTAATATCCAAAGCGGACAAAAAGTCCTTATCTTTGGCGCCTCTGGAGGAGTAGGCACTTTTGCAGTCCAGCTTGCCAAGTATTTTGGGACAGAAGTTTCCGGAGTATGCAGTACCCCTAAATTAGAATTGGTAAGATCTCTTGGAGCCGATAAGGTATTTGACTATACCAAAGAGGATTTTACCAAAAGCGGTGAGAAGTACGACATTATCTTTGATACGATTGGCAAGAGTCCGTTTTCAGACAGTAAAAGATCGCTAAATAAAGAAGGAATCTATGCTTTTACTACTTTTGGGCTGGGACGGGCTTTTCGAGTATTATGGAACAAGAACGCAATAAGCGGACTCTTAGAAGAGAAAGCAGAAGATCTGGTTTTCCTCAAAGAACTTATTGAAGCGGGAAAGATAAGAGCGGTTATAGATAAGCGCTATCCTTTAGAACAGGCTGCTGAGGCTCACAGGTATGTCGAATCAGGTCAGAAGAAGGGACAAGTAGTACTTACTTTAGACCATATTTAAGTTTTTTTTTCTTTTTTAAATATTTACTTTATCTGGGAATTATTATTAATTAACTTGTGGTGCTATCACCAATCTCGTATTTTTTTATTGAATGAATAAATTTGTACGATGCATCTAATCATCGTAATGATCATGGGAATAATAAATAGACATCAATGTCTGTTTTACGAACGAAACAAATAAAGGAGAGAAATAATTTCCTCAAATACAATTAAAAAACATTCGAGATGAAATGAATGACGAAATATCAAAAAATATATGCAATATGCGGAATGTTGGGCTTTATCGTATTTAATCTAATCTGGATTATTGGGGGAATAATACAACCTGGTTACAACCACATTACCGACGATGTGAGTTCTCTCATGGCACTTGGAGCACCAAATAAAGTTTTATTCGATTCGATGAATATAGCAAGTTTTATTTTACAAATCATCTTTTATATTGGATTGGTGATTGTAATCAAAGAATTAAATGGCTCTATTATAGGACCTGCTATATTACTCAGCGGTAACATTTTAGGAATTATAGTGCCGATATTCTTTCCATTGAATTATGGTGGAGAACCTACCGGATTTACAGGGATGATGCATCTCATCATCGTAATGATCACGGGATTTATTGCATTGGCGGGGATGATATTTATGTGGCGGGGATTACGAAAAGTTAACGAGTGGAAAGGTTATGACCTTTATTCTTTAATAACTTTCATTCTTACCTTAGTCTTTACAATGTGGTTAGTATTCACATCTGGTACTGAAATTATGGGTTTAACTGAACGATTTGTCATCCTAATTAATGGTCAGTATACATTTGTACTTGCCTTAAAGACATTTCGAACGAGTAATTAAAATCCAAGGAGAATTTTTCACTTTTTTTTTTAAATCTAAAAAGGAGATATTTATTTCTATATAGACAATTTTAATTATTACATTTTCACAATTAATAATCACATAGAGGAGTTTAATGACAAATAAAAAGAAGAATTCCTATTGGAGTGCAGCTTTTGATGTTCTCCATAGGAGCAATAACAAAAAAACCCAGCGTAATTGAAGATAAAATTGAAATTAGAGAAATTCTTCATACTACGATTTTATTCGACCATGATATTATAGATGGTGCTCCAGCAGCTCGATTTTCGGCAAAGTTAAAGGTGTTAATCGAGAAAGGATTTGGTCTAGAACATTAGGCATTAACCAGTAAGAATCTAAAATAATTCAATGATTGCGTTATTTCAGAACCAAGTACTAAACATTTATATTAGTAGTCAGTTAAAAGATTCTTATAATCTACTAAAAATATTTACAAATCCGATGTTTTCATAAAGAGGTAATAAAATTATGGGAAAAGGAGGAGTAATCCTCGGATTGTTAGGTTTATTAATCGGAGTGGGGGGATTAGGATTTGGTATTATTAATTTTATGAATCAACCTACCCAATATTATGTCTATCGTAATACGGAATTCTATCCTAACCCCGTTTCAGTACATATACCAATTCCAACTTTGTCAATTGTTTTTGAAACAAGTGGCCCAGAAGCTATTCATCTATTATTTACTTGTAGCGCAAGATGTTTTGCTGATATTTCTAGTTTTTCTGATTTGTTTTTTTATTTTATGATAAATGACGTACGACAAATAGATATGCCTTGGGCTCGGACTGGCAGTCATCAAGGTGCTTCTGACTCTGATTACACCACTGTCGCACTGCAGCATTATTTTACCTTAACCACACCAGGAAGATATAACATTACCGTCACTATTCTTACAGAAAGGGCGGGGAACTTTATAAGGCAATCTTCGCTATGGATAAATTCTTATCCGGTTTAAATATTAAATTTCTTTTTTTTTCTATTGTATTTTAGCAAAATTTCATAAAAAGTTATATACAATAGGAAGATACATTCATATTATACATTTGAGGTATTAAAAAAGGATGTATGACGCTAATTTTAAAATCATATTGTTTGGTGACGAAACTGAAGGAAAAAAGATTTTAACTCACAAACATATGATTAAACTGTTTTCATCAAGTCAAGTAGATTCGCTCGGTGTGGATTTTGAAGTGAAAAGCCTTTTAGTAGACGATTTTAAAATAAAATTACAAGTTTGGGATATAAGTGGCGAGAGGAGGTATAGAGATTTACTTCCTAAATATATTAGTCACGCTCGAGGAGGTTTGTTTGTTTTCGATGTGACTAAAAAGTCATCTCTTACCAATATTAATTTTTGGCTTTCTCTTGTTAAGGAAGAGCTTCCAGATGAGGAAATTTTCCCCATAATAGCTGTAGGGATTACGCCAGATTCAATAATCGAAAGACAAGTTACTTCTGAAGAGGGTAAAATTATCACTGACTTACATGATTTGGATGGTTTTGTTGAATGCAGTATCACATCAGGGAGCGACATAGAAAAAATGTTTGAAACACTCTCAAAATTAATGTTAGAACGCTCTCCTCCCCTAACTAAGTCTGAAATTCCTAAAAAAAACCGCAAAATGAAAGGAAATAAAATGAAATTAAATCCTTAAAATGAAAGACTTAAAGCAAAAGGTTAGAAAACTAATAGCAGCAAATATGTGGTTAGTGTTAGCTACAGTTGATGAAAATAGGATTCCCTACAGTTCTGTCATGGTTTATCAAAGCAACGGTGATTTTATTATCTGTCAAACAGGAGAGAATACCCTAAAGGCAAATAATATAAGGAAAAATAAACACATAGCTGCAACGATCCCTATCAGAAAAAATCTCTTCCATAAGCTTATACCCGCACCTCCTGCCGAATTACACTTTACAACAACAGCGGAAATCAGACCTAAAGATGATGATGAGGCAAGACGGATTTTTTCAAAATATATAAAACATTCAGATAAAGCAGAACTTCCACAAGATTATATTTGGATAAGTATTAAAGTTCCTAATAAAATAACAACCTATGGAGTCGCAGTTCCCTTATTAAAAATGAGAAAACCACTAGAAGCAAGAAAAATTATTTTTCTGAACTCATAAAAAGTGAAGGAAGTTTTTATGAAAGAAGAGACACAAGCGAGAAATATTTGTGATGTAAGCCACTCAGATTGTATGAGTTGTTCTGTAAATGGAAAGTTAATGTGCACCTTCAAGATTAAAGATACTATTTATTTTATCCTTCCTATATTAAGTGCTTGGATTACATTAATTGTGGGAATTGCTTTTGGTTTTGCTATCGGTATAATCGATCTTCCTTTTTTGATTATATTCTCTATAGGATATATCGGATATTTGATATTTTTTTTCCAGGTTTGGGAGAATAAAATGCTCTGTAGTCACTGCCCTTATTATGCTTTTGAAGATGATACATATGTAAAATGCTATGCTAATTACGGAATTCATAAAGCTTGGAAATATAATCCCGCTCCCATGACTATTTCTGAAAAGGTTCAATTTTTAATTGGTATTACTTTATTTGCAGGCATTCCTCTGATTTTATTCCTCATTTTCGGTTTATATGTTTATTTCGGAGTATCATTAGTTTTAACAATAGTATGG
>JABXKD010000138.1 GCA_013375475.1 Promethearchaeota archaeon | reverse complement strand
CTGGAATGTTAATAATGAAAGAAATTCCATACTAATAAACTAAATGGAGTCCAGAAGGAATTTTGAATAATTATTTTAAAAAAATTAAAAAAAAAATTAAATTATAGCTCTTTTAGATATTTGAATAGGACATCTAATTCCTTCAAATTGTCTATGGGCTTAAAGATAATTTCATTGGCTCCTGTGCTTGCTAACACTTTTTGTTTTTCTTTTTCGGAAAAAGCTGCAGATATTAAAACTACCGGAATTGAATTATACTCAGCCTTTGACTTTAGCATTTGACAGAATTTGTCACCATTAACAGTGCTTGTCTTTAAATTGATGTCAAGTAATATTGCTCGAGGAGTAAGACTCTTTAAAGTATGCATAGCTTCGTCAGAAGTCTCCACTGATTTAATATCTACTCCCTTTGATTGAAAAAAATGATCAACTGTCTTTCGCTCTAATTCATTGTCCTCAACATATAAGATGTCAATTTTTTTTACAAATCGTCGTATATTTGGCTCATCGAAATGGCGCTTTACAGTAATTTCTAGCTCCTCTAAAGCGCTTATCGCGTTCTGAATGCCTTCAGACAGTTTTTCTTTATCTTCGCAATAATTATTTAGCATTAGGAGCGATAATTTAAGAGGCGAGAGTCTTTGCTTCAACTCTTCGTGAAAGTGATTCCCAATTTCGTATTCTTCTATAGCTTTTCTAATTAAAGTATCAATTTCGGTTTCATCGAAACTTTGAGCCTCGTCACATGATTTCTTTTCAAATATCGCATTTATATAATCTATACTGTAATTTACAAAGTTCCTTATGATTTTCGCCTGGTTCTTAATCTCGTACTCATCCATGAATTGCTGTAATTTGGAGTCGAGTTGCGAATCAACATAAGTATACCATTTTATATCCTTCTTCAATTTACCATTTTTTATACTTTCATAACTATCGGTCATTAAACATCACCTATCTTTTTTTGCAAACGGAATTAAGATTATGAAATTACTGCCCTTTGTAGGATTGCCACCTATGCGGTTTTCGACCCAAATTTCTCCACCATATAATTCAACTAATTTAGCAACTAGTGAAAGCCCGATTCCCATACCGTTAGGGTTTCTACGTTTTAAGTGAACTTCTTGGAATATTATATTCTTCCTATCATCTTCAATACCTATACCATTGTCTTTGAATTTGATTTTAACATATTTCTCGGAATTAATTATAACTTTAGAGATTATTATTTCTATTTTAGCAATCTTTTTTTTATTGTACTTAATTGCATTCATGATTATATTTTCAAACACTTCGCTCAATAGCTCGTTTGCCATAACGTTAAGGTTTTCGTGATCCGAAATAATCTTAACTTTAATCTTCCTCTCAGGAAAACTAATTAGAGAAAAATTGATGGCATTTCTTAACTCAGAAAACACTTCCACAGGCTCTAGAACCATCTCATATTCTTCCAAATCTGCGAGCGTTCTGACATTTCTGATTAACTTTTTACCTCGAGTTAATTGTTGCGCAATTAATTGAAAATATTCCAAAATTTCTTCCGTTATTAGTCCTTCCTTTAACAGTGATCCACACAGTTCTATAGAATTACTTATTATCTGAAATAAATTCGAAATATCGTGGATGAATAATCCTTCAAGGCACTTCGTCCTGTTATAAGCATTTTGATAGACATTTTCTACATCTTGCATGATTTTTCTACTTCACAATCTATTTTGTTTGTTAATTTAAGGTAGAATAATAATTAATTTATAGTTTTTAGTGCGAAACTTAGCATGAAGTTCGAATGAAATAATAAGTAGAGAATAGTTTAAAAAGTAAAAAATCTAATTATATATTATACAACTCAATTTGTTAATTAGTATTTTAGCGAAATATGGCTGTAATTAACTATCCTCCAGAAGAGATTTATAAGAGTTTTAAATTTCGAAAGAGAGATTCTGAGCATATTATCCTATGGATGCTCACTAATAACGATCATTGTCAATGGTCTGACTTCAGGCAAGCTCCGATTAGTTTTACTGAATCTACGCTTTCTAAATATATAAATCTGTTAATAAGCAAGAATTTTATTGCTCGATTCGTTCGAGGTAAATATAAAATAACAAAAGAAGGGCTCAAGAGATTCCACGAGATATCGAGTACTCACGGTGAGATAAAGAGATTAAATTATCCACCGGAAGTTATTACTCGAAAAAGAAACTATGAAGATTGGATTCTCTGGATGGTTTATAACAATAGTATTTGCAAATGGTCAAATTTTCTTGAACCTCCACTTGCTATTAATCAATCTTCATTATCGAAGAAAATTAATTTCTTATTAGTCAAGGAATTAGTTAAAAGAGAAAATAAGGAGTATAGCATAACAAATGCTGGTAAAATCGAATATTCAAAAATGCTGAAAAAATACGACTTGGACAGGCAATCGATTTTAAATGAAGAAAGCAAAAGGATTGACGAGATTACAAGAAAGACAATTAAGTTTTTTGCTGATTATAAAGTGGATGACGAGAACATCCAATTTAGATATCTCGAAACCATTTTGGAACTCGATTATGATAGAGTTAAATCTATGTTAACAAACGAAACAGATTTTGAGAAAATTATCCTATATCTTATGCTTAATCATCCAGATCAGTTCCCAAATTATATCTCACTTAAAGAATTTGCAAATAAATATGGCATCAAGCAATCCAAATTGGAATATTATATTGATGAAATAGTCGACAATCATATTTATCCTATCAAATTTTTTACATTGAACCCGTCACCAGAGATTATTTACTATTTTCAAGAATATGGGAAAGTAGAATCAATGTTACGGACTATTACTGAAAATCATATTACGAAATTCACTTTTCTAAACAGGTTATTTTCAAGAGATTTCGACGCATTCACTATCGAAAAAGAGGTTCTAGAAGACATTTGCGGGTATTTGTTTAATAACGCATTACGAGATTCGCTAAGAATTTTTTTACCTAATTATATTAAGTATCTAGCCTATAAAATCGAGGCAAAAGTTGAATTAAAAGAGACTTACGATAAATTAGACGCAATAATTTGGCAAAATATGATAGATATTTTTCAATCAAGAAATCCTAAGGACCTAAAATATCAATTCATGGGACAAAACGAAATTAACTATCAAGTAGACACAGTGTTATTGGAATTACTTAAGCCCTACTACATAGAAAAAATAGAAGCGTGGAATAAAGATTGTCAACAACTTATAGACAATAAAGATTATTATAAAGCCTTAGAGAGTATTGAAACTAACCTCGATTCATATGAAGATGATAGAATTTTATTAATCGTAAAAGCGATCGTTCTATGTTATCTGAATAGATATAATGATGTGCTAGCGCTGTTAAACGATGAGTCAATTTTATCAAATAAGGATGACATAATTGTAATTCTATCCCATTTCCTTACCGCTTTTTCAAGCCTAACTATTGGAGATTTCAATCGAGCATTAGACTTAGGGAATGAAACAGTGTGGAAATTCCCAGGACACGCTATATCTCATGCGACCAGAGGTTTAGTGCTTGCTTACAATTATTTTTACAAGTTCAACAGTGAAAAAGCTAAGCAAGATCAGGGGTTAACCGATCTTGATAAAGCCATCTCAATGGATTCCTACAAATCTAATACTGCATTATTATTTATGTTAAAAAGCCGAGTATTACTCGAATCAAACAACTTTAAAGAATCTGTTGAGCTAACAGATAGGGCAATCAGTATCGACCCAACTAAGGTTGATTTATACCTTTCCAAGACCACCATACTCATGTATTTTAACGAATATCCCGATTTATTGGATTTACTCGATGAAATGCTTGATAAATTCCCCGAGATTGAAAAAGATCTCAAGATGAAAAAAGCGTCTGTGTATAAGCTTTTGGGCGATTTGGAGGCAGGGTTTAACGTTGTCGAAGAATTATTGGAGAAAAATCCTGGAGATAAAGAGTTACGTAGTTTTAAGGCATATTGGTATCAATACATGAATAAAAAGGAGGAAGCGTTAAAGCTCCTTGAGGAACTTATAGAACTTGAGCGAGATAACGGTGAATTTTATGACTCGTACGGTGAGATTTTAATGAATTACGAAGAATACGCAAAAGCGGTTGAGCAATTTCAGAAAGCAATTGAATTGAGTAGTGACGGATGGTTTATTTATCAATCTTACATTAAACTCGGAATTTGCTTCAAAGAACTTGGAAATTTCGAATTAGCAGTCAAGTATTTAAAGATGGGAAAAGAGTATACAAATAAGTGTTTCTGCGACTTTGACCTAAAAAAGAAGTGGTTAATCATCGCAGATATATTTTTGACAGATATGGAAAGCGTATAATTCTAAAGTTTTATATACAGAAACATCTAAATGTACTTGAATGTAAAATATTTTTAAAGCTGAGAATTACGGATGGAAGGGCAACCAGAAAAGAAAAAAATTAAGATTAAAGTTACAATTATAGGAGACGGGGCTGTTGGGAAAACTTCCTTAATCCAAAAATTCACTCAAGGTGTATTTCAAACTGACTATATTAAAACGATAGGAGCACAACTTACTAACTATGAAACGGAATTTGATGGGTATAAAGTTGAATTAATATTTTGGGACATTGCCGGACAAGACAATTTTCATTTCTTACGGCCTTCTTTTTATAGATCAAGTAGAGCAGCAATTATTGTATATAGTTTAGAAGAAAATGATCTTGGTAGGAGGAGTTTTGAGCATATAGTAAAATGGCATGGAGATGTCAAACAATTTTGTGGAGAAATACCTATCGTACTGTTTGCTAATAAAGTTGACTTAGTAAACGAAGAGGGATTGGATAGGGAAAGGATTCAAAATCTTGTAAAGGAGCTTAACTTGGTAGATTATTATCTCACCTCTGCAAAAACTGGACAGGGACTCGATGAAGCTTACAATGCTTTAATAAAAAAGATTCCAAGATAGTTAAAAATAAATTCTTCTTTCTGGGGTATTTTAAACCAATCTTGCAAAGATTTATTAGTTGTATCCATATTTCTACCGGTAAAAATAAGATTTTACCGGTAAATATCAGTATAACCTTTAAATTCAATATTCAACAACAGTGATTTAATCATTATCAAATAGATAAAAATTAATGATAATGTAATTTAAGAGAAAAAAAAGAAGGCGAATGAAAATGTCTAAAAAAGTAGTCAAAATAAGTGTACTGGTGATTTCGCTAGTAATTTCTATTGCTTTCCCTATACTCGCTGTAACAGCAAAAAAAACGGAATGGGTTATTGGTCCAGTCTATATTGATGAAACAATGCCCGGAATGACATGGGCAGATTGGGCTGATGAACCTTGGCTAAAAGGATTGGGTACTGAAGAAGATCCTTACATGATAAAGAATGTGGTTATAAATGGAGAAGGTTCCCAATTTTGTATGATGATTAGTAATTCGATAGTATTTTTTAAAATTCAGGATTGTACCTTTTCTCATGCCGATACTGCGGGGTTAATATTACTTAATACCCAGAATGGAATCGTATTCAAAAATCAATTTTTAGCAAATGGATTAGGAGCGGGAACTGGAATAGCACTAATTTCCTCCCACTATAATAGAAT
>JABXKD010000137.1 GCA_013375475.1 Promethearchaeota archaeon | reverse complement strand
GTGTATTTTCTAGTAAATTTAACTAGAGGGATCGATTTACCGCCGGGAAACATTTCAAAATCTCTTCAGTACATGAGGGACAAAGGAATTAAATTTGCTACGAAGGACAATTTAATCTAAAATAAGATTGCATGAATTTAAGTTAGATTTGCGAGAAAAAAAGAGAACGAAATAATACTAAAACTTAATCAGATTTAGCTAAGTAATACCCCGGTATGAAACAGACTACTATTGGAATCCCAAAAATAACTCCAAACAAAATTGAATTTGATTCAATTGTGTTTAAGACATCACTAATATTATCAGCGTCGTGAGCCATTACTCCAAACAAACCAATTGCAACAATACTAATTATTACTATCCCTATTATTATTAACATAACTCCAATTATAGCTCTTGGCCTCATATTCTACAATCTCATATTTTTAAGGTATTATTTTAATCTTAACTCACTATTATTCAAACTAGTATAAATACCTAGTAGTCTATTTTAGGGGCAAACGGGCTGAAATTATTGGTACATTGCTATTTTCACTACTATAATTAAAAAAATTATTTCTAGAATAGAGCATTCCAAAAACTAATTATTGAGACAGAGAATTTTCTAATGTATTAATGAATAATAAAATTATCCACTTTCCGTATAAGAAAGTTCTCGTAGTTTGCAGCGTAAATACTGCAAGAAGTCGGATGTCTGAAGGATATCTCAAAGATTTCTTTTTCCGCAATGATATGGATGTTTCGGTATCTTCTGGAGGTATAGCTTCAAACGCAAGGGATGGGATGCTTATATCTTTAGATGCGAAATTAGTTATGGAAGAAATTGGTATCACACTCTCTGACGATGCAGTATCAATTGACCTCAAAAAAAGACCAGAATTAATTAAACAAGCTGATTTAATCCTTACACTAACGGAAACACATAAAAAGGAAGTGCTAAAATATAATAACTCCGGTGATAATAAGGTCCTAACTTTAAGAGAATTCGCTGGAGAAAGTGGAGATATAGAAGATCCTTCCATGAAAGGAGTTGAAGGTTTTCGAAAATCACGTGACGAGATACAACACTGTATTTTTAAAGGATTAAAAAGATTTCAATGATATTTATGATTGAATATATAATAATCGCAATTCTTCAAGGGTTATTCGAGTGGCTACCTATTTCTTCTTCGGGCCAAGTAATGATAGTTTCAGTTAATTTCTTTGGGATTCCTCCCGAGCAAGCTTTTAGTTTAAGTATTTGGGTGCATTTAGGAACCACAATCGCAGTTTTGCTAAAGTTAAGAAAAGATTATTTTCAGATTATTAAGTCAATACTTCCAGGGAAGTTTGAAGTTGATGAAAGCGATATTAAAAGAAGAAACTGGTTAATATTTGCAACGCTTGGAACTGCTGTTACTGCCATCCCATTATATTTTCTGTTCAAATTTGTCATCGTAGAGGGTTTTAACGCAGTTCAGGGTGATGTGTTAACGCTAGTGATTTCTGGCCTCTTAATTATAACAGGAATAGTATTGTTAGTTTTTAGAAAGAATTTTGGAAAAAAAACTATCAATACGGTGTCAGATCGGGAACTCATCAAGGATTCGAGCATATCCGGGTTAATTCAAGGTATTGCAATACTTCCAGGAATATCCCGTTCAGGTTTTACGGTATCTACTATCCTGTTCGAGAAATACAACCAAGATCAAAGTTTAAAACTAAGTTTTTTAATGTCCGTTCCAGTAGCACTCGCTTCTATTGGAATAGATATTATAGTTGGAGAAGGATCGGTTTTTGGAACAATTGATCTCCTCACAATTTTGATTATAACAATAATTAGTTTCATTGTAGGGTATCTTTCAATGGAGCTATTGCTGAAAATCGCACAAAAAATTAATTTTAGTTATTTCTGTATTCTTTATGGGGTAACATCATTCATCATAATTCTACCTATCATGTTTTTCGGATAGAATCTACAAATTTCTAATATATTCCCCCAAATAACTGGATAAAGTGTTTTCTACGTTTTTTATCCCTCTAAATCCTGGAAAATCGTTTAAATCGATAAGATAATAACGATCCTTATTTATTAGTTTTATTAAATCAAATCCAAAAATTTTAAGGTTAAGTTCTTTTGATAAGATTTTGGCTAAATCTCGAATTTCTTCAGATATTTTAAATTCTTTCCTTTTAATTGTATCAACATCAATATTATCAGGCTTTTTACTTAAGTATATATAAATCGGATTTTCTCTTATAATACCAAATACTTTATCTCCAATTACATAAACCTTTCTTTCAAATCCATCGCATTCAATAAATTTCTGAATATAAACATCGTAATATAAAAGATGTTCATACCTATTGCAAAAAGTATCTACTTCTTCAATCTTTCTAACTAAAAAATTAAATCTATTATACTTATCGTGCTGATAATGACTTTTAATTACAATTGGAAGTTTAGGTAAAGCCCATTTTTTAAACTTCTGGACATTAGTTATGTTATTATTCCAAGAGTTAGGAAATGAAAATTTTTTACTAAGTTGAGGATGATTTTTAAATACCCTTCTTAAAGCATAATCAAGGGATATCTTGTTTTTACACATTAAAACTGTATCGACATCATGGAGAGTTGGAATATTATTCGTTTTGGCGTAATGAAGCAAATCAATTGAGCAATCGTTTCTTACTTTAACCATAATTATATCTGCTTCCTTGATAGATCGGGGCATTCTGGAAAGGTTAAAAAACTTTTTTGTAGGATCATGAAAGTGTAAGTTAACATCCGGTAATTTTTCAAGCTGATTTATAACTCCTTTTATTACTTCATGATCTTCCCTAGCTGAAAAAACGACATTTCTTATCATCAATTAAAAATAAAGAAGCGCAGAATATTCTTAAATTTTCCCTCAATACATACCTTCTTTTTCTATCAACAATTTTAAAAAAATTAACAATTTCTTAAAAGAAAAGTGAGGATATCAATTTGAATGAAAAAGTGTTTAGTAAATTCTTCCGAAGAAATATAGTATTAATTGGATTTCTATCTATGGGAGATAAGCTATTCTTCTTTTTTGAACAAAATTATTTCAATACCTACTTAGATCACGTCCTGTTTTTACCACCATTATACATATCGATTATGGTTTCTTTGTCAGCTACAATGGGTCTAATTATGATGATAGTTTGGGGAATTTTCAGTGATAATACGAGGACTAAATTTGGTAGAAGAAGACCATATTTATTATTTGGGGGAATAGTAGCCGGTATAGCAATGATATTGTATGGATTGTCAATGAATTATATTCTATGCTTAATCATCGATGTAGTAATTATCGGGCTCGCTTCAAATGCATTTTTACTTGCTGAGAGATCTCTTATCCCAGATACTATTGAAGTCGAGAAGAGAGGAAAAGCAAATGGGATCATAAACTTAATTAGCTACATAGGTTTAATAATAGGTGTAGCATTCTTATTGATTGGAAATGAGTTATTTGGGATTCCTGATCCTCGACCAGGTCCAAAGGGTACAATTATAACTCAAGAAGGACACTTTATTTTGCTATTCGTTGGAGGATTTGTATTTGCTTTAGTTGGTATTATTGGCTTCATATTCATAAAAGAAAAACCAGTGTCAGAGCCTTCAGAGAGGGAAAGGTTCTTTGGTAATTTATGGAAAGGTTTTAAAAAAGTGGAGTGGAATTCACTAAAAGAATTTCTTAAAATTCTCCTCGCACTTCTCATATTCCAATCTGGAATTGCTTCAATTATGCCGTTTTTATTTGTTTTCATATTCGATCAAGGATTTTCGACTCTACAACTACTATTAGGGATAGCCTTTGCAGTTCCAGCTTTAATCATCGCAACTATATTTTTAGGTAGATTGTCTGACAAGTTCGGTAGAAAAAGATTTATTCCTATATCTATGATTATTGTAAGCATTGGATATTTAATTATGCCATTTTCATCGGGTAATTACATCATATTTATAGTTGGTTTTCCTTTTGTGCTAGTGGGCGTATTAGCATTAGTAGTTCCTTTAAATGCCTGGTCCCAAGATTTGTTACCAGAAGATTTACGTGGAACATTCACTGGAATACTAAATATCGTTAACACTGTGTCTCAAATTATTGGTTCCCTCTTAGCGGGGATAATTGCATTATTATTTGGCATTCAATGGATATTTCTTTTAGGCCCCGTCTTTTTCATAGCTTCAATTCCGATATTTATGATAGTAAAAGAGACTGTCAAGGTAGAAAACTAATTATTATTATACTTTTCATAATTTCATTTTCAAGATAATTTCAATATTCTGAACTGTATCAGAATGCTAATATATTGAAGTTCTATCTTTAGTTTAATTTGAAACCTTTTAAATAAGATCAACTAATAATTGAAATATTATGGCGAATAAAATCAATATTTGTCTTATTGGGGTAGGAGATGTCGCAAGTGCTTTGGTTCAAGGGATTGAAAAGTATAAAAAACATCCAAATGAAATCATAGGCTTATTGCCAGAAATTACTCAATATCAAGTTGGTGATTTAAATTTTGTTTTAGGTATTGATGTTAATTCAAACAAAGTGGGTAAAGATCTAAGTAAAGCGATTTTTGCTGAACCAAATTGCAATATGATTTTATTTGAACCCGAATTTCTAAACGCTCCCGTGGTGAAAGGCCCAATATTGGATGGTTTAGATAGCAATATAAAAAATATCATTCCTACAGATAGTAGCCAGTCCCAAACTGATGTTATGGAAGAAATGAAAAAGAGAAATGTTGATGTTGCAGTAATTTTACTTCCAACGGGTTGTCACAAAGCAGTAAAATTCTACGCAATGGCGGCCCTTAACGCTGGTGCTTGTGTTGTTAATGGAATGCCGTCTCATGTAGTTAAAGATTCAGAGATTGTAAAAAAAGCCGAGGAGCTAAAACTTTCACTTATAGGAGATGACATAAAGTCACAAATAGGAGCCACTATTATTCATCGCTCTTTAACAAATTTATTTCCTATGAGAGGAGCCATTCTTGATCGCACTATTCAATTAGATTGGGGGGGATCATCAGATTTTTGTAACTTGCTAACTCCTCAATCTAATGGAGAATTGATTTATGAAAAAGGTAAACGTCAATCTAAAACTGAAGCCGTTGTAGCTAATCTTCAAAATAAAAATAACATAGAATGTAGAGTATCTGCCGCTGATTATATTCCATTTTTAAAAAACCAAAAAGAAGCGTATATGAGACTAGAAGGTCGAATTTTCGGTGGCGCTCCAGTAAGAGTTGATATTACTATGTTCGTAGAAGATGGAAATAATTCGGCAGGAGTTATAGCGGATTGTATACGAATATCTAAAATTGCTAAAGATCGCAAAATTGGGGGGATTCTACACTCAGCATGCTCGTTCTTTAATAAGCATCCTCCAGAACAATTAGATGATTATATAGCAAAAAAAAGACTCGTGGAATTTATAGAAAACCGACGCGAAAGGTAAATTCAGAGTCTGATTTCAATGAAAATCCCTTTGAAAACCTAAACAACAACTCTGAACTCACTAAAATATCTATTTAAAGAAAATTAGCATGATATTCTTAGAAAAGGAATAAAAAAAGAAGGTTAGGATTTAAAATAATTAATTACATAAAAGATAATTATATCTGTAGAGATTGCATTTTTTGAATATCCTTCATGCCCATCATCGGTTCTACTTTCCACGTATATCCTTCAACCTCAGAAAATAAACTCATTATTTTTGAAATGTATATTCCTGCCTCATCCACCTTTTGGGGATCAGTATATACGATACC
>JABXKD010000136.1 GCA_013375475.1 Promethearchaeota archaeon | reverse complement strand
AATAACCCTTCATAACTTGGGGTCCTTTAATAACCAGCTCACCAACATCTCCGCGTTTGGGTAGTTCTTCACCCGATTCTAGGTCGATAATCTTATGAAAGGTATCAGGTATTAGAGTTCCTTGGGATTCCATCTTAGGTCGTGACATAGGGTTAACCGCAACTACAGGGGAAGCTTCGGTTAAACCCCACCCATGTTGGATAGTTACATTTTTAGCTTTACACTTCTTTTTTGCTAATTCATAAAATCTCTCAAGAAGTTCGAGCGGAATAGGGGCACCACCGTTGTTAACAACTTTAAGATCCTCCCAATCGTACTCTCTAACTCCGGGTTCTTCGAGGTGTCGGACTACTGCGAGAAATATAGGGGGTACACAGAGACTATACGTAACTCTATATTTTTCTATTAGTTCAGAAAACTCTTTCACTTCGAATCGAGGAGTTATCACTTGAGATGCGCCTAACCAAATTGCCTGGTTCATGCATACATTGAGACCATAGATATGATAAAGGGGAAGTACGGTCAGGGCAATATCAAACTCGCTTAATTCAAACATGGGACTTGCTTGAGCTACATTTGATACCATATTATAGTGCGTGAGCATAGCCCCTTTTGGCAAACCTGTCGTTCCGCTTGTATACATCAAAGCTGCAAGGTCTTCTTTAGGATTGAACTCATATTCGGGAGGATCAGATTTTGTGTTTTGCATAAGTTTTGACCAACTAAATGCACCCTCCGGCATTTTAAGATTCTCTTCATCCTCTTCTGATTCGATAATTATTATATTTTTAAGGTTTGTTTCGGCTCTGACTGCAGCTACCACGGGGTATAATGATCGGAGCATAATTATAGTTTCAGCTCCAGAGTCGTTAGCTTCGTATTTAACCTCAGTTTCCTTGAATAATGGATTCATAGGGACCAAAGTTGCTCCCGCTTTCTCTAACCCATAAAACGCGATTTCCCATTCGATTGAATTATGGGCATATAAGGCTACTCTGTCGCCTTTTTTCACCCCTAAATTTTTTAATGCAGTAGCGAATACATCTACTTGTTCTTTAAATTTCTTGAAGGTCATTTCTTTAGGGTACAGAAAAGCAAGTTTGTCTGGAAAACTTTCAGCTGTGTTTTCCAAAACTTTATGGATAGGAATTACGGGATAATAAAGGTGACCTCTTTTGTATTTGACCAATTCTTACACCTCTCAAGCAATTGTTAATTTTTTCTCTAATAATGTTTTGTTTTTAATAGAATTCAATGTAGTTATGATGAAATGCATTTGTTTTATTTAAATAAAAGTTTAATGCATATAGAAGTACATTTTACTTAATTAAAAATTAATTAGGAATGTAATTTCGCAAGATAATGGACTATGCTAAAATCTTAGAAAGTCAAGCTGGTGAAGAACTTTTTCTTCTAGGAAACACAGCTATTGTTCGTGGTGCTTTAGAAAGCGGTATAAATGTCTACACATATTATCCTGGCACTCCAAGCTCTGAAGTAGGAGAAATTTTCATAGAATTATTTAGAAAATCAAGTTTGAGTTGGGTAGAAAACAGTCTTAACGAAAAAGTCGCTATTGAAGTTGCTGGTGCTGCTTACGCTCGGGGGGCAAAAGTTATGGTGGGTATGAAAAATGTAGGTTTGAACGTCGCTTCAGATGCCTTCTTCGCTCTTGTGACCACGCGACCGATAAATAATACCTCTAGTATGGTTGTTTTAGTTGCTGACGATCCTCAACAATATTCTAGTGCTGTCGAAATGGATTCAAGATATTACTTGAAGTTATTAAAAATACCAGCGTTGGAACCAAGCAACCCTCAAGAATGTTTGGAATTTATTAAACATGCGTTCAAAATTTCTATGGAATTAAAAATTCCTGTCATTTTACGGTTAGTAACAATGGTAGCTCACGCAAGGAGCAATGTCAAAATAGGAGAACTGAAACGATCCAAAATTGATGAAAGTTTTGATTTATCTCCTGAAGTAAATGTCGCGTCAAGGCTCTATTTCTTAGAGTTGAAACAAGATCAGATATATAACAGGTTGAATAGAGCGTTACTCCTGTCAGAGAACAGTTCTTTAAATAGGATCGAAAATGAGGATTATTCGAATGATTTCGATTTAGGAATTATTACAAGTGGAGTATCTTATAGCTATGTACTTGAAGCCCTAGACTTTCTTAACTTAAAAGCACCTGTTCTGAAACTTGGTTTCATAAATCCTCTTCCTGAAAAAAAAGTCGTTAGGTTCCTAAAACAGTTTAAACAGATATTAGTTGTAGAAGAAAATGACGCTTATATCGAAACAGATGTTTTAGCAATTGCTCAAAAGAACGGTATTCAGACGAAAATACATGGGAAAGATCCATTTTCTTATTCAAGAGAAAATTCATTTTTGAATTTTGTTGGGGAATTAAATCCAACTGAAGTAGCTCTTGCGTTAATAAAAATAACGAATTTAACACCAAGAATAAATCTAAATCAGATTAAAAGCAAGAATTACAAAACAGTTAGAAGGAAGCCTATGTTATGTCCCGGTTGTCCTTACGGTACTATTGGTTATGCTTTAAAAAAAGCGGATAAGAAATTGAAATCGGACTATGGAAAAGAAATTTATTACTTTCAGGATATTGGATGTTATACGCTTCTTTCTTTCCCACCTTATTCTTTTGCTAATGTGAAGTACTGTATGGGATCGAGTATCGCTCTAGCTCAAGGAGTGGCGCACACTGACGAAAGTTTGAATATAGCCATTATCGGGGACGGTACCTTTTTTCATTCTGGAATACCAGCACTATTAAACGGGATCCACAACAAAGCACCTATATTAGTATTAATTCTAAATAATGGTTGGATTGGAATGACGGGACAACAACCCCATCCAGGAAGTGACATTCGCCACTATGAAGAGGGTAAATCAAAGAAAAAAATCGATATGAACAAGTTTTTAATGGGTACAGGGGCTAATGTCAGCGTAATACAACGACAAGAACACATTGAAGGGAATTATTCAGACCGGTTGAAAGATTTAATTTATGAAAAAGGTCGTCAAGTCTTAGAAAAAAGGGACATCCAAATTATTGTGATAGAAGATGAGTGTATCCAAAAATTTAACCAAAGAAATCCATTGGAAATAAGGCATGTAGATGAAGGATTATGTACCAATTGTGGCATATGTTATAATCAATTTTATTGTTCCGCTTTAAATGAGAAAGACGATAAAGCCCATATCAATTCAAATGAGTGCTTAGGATGTGGTACTTGTGAAGATATATGCCCAAACAATGCAATAGTAGGAGTCGATAACGATGAATAATAATACATATACAATTTTAATTACTGGTTTAGGTGGACAAGGTTTAATTAGGTTCTTGCAAATTTTAGGATATAGTTTGATGCGAAAAGGATATAAAGTAATAACTTCCGAAAAACATGGCTTAAGTCAGAGAGGAGGAAAGGTAACATGCTTCTTACGTTTTGGAGAAAAGATCGAAGCTCCAATCCCTATCATAGGATCAGCAGATATGATAATAACTACTGAAAAATCATGTATTTTAGATGTATTAGAATTTGCAAAACCAGATCTAAGTTCCAAGTTAATAATAGCAACTTATGAAAAAGGATCTCAAAGTAGTCAATATTTTTCAGAAGATTATTTGTTAAAAGTCCTAAAAGAGAATTCGAAACATATTAACTTTGTTCCAGTTATGCAAATCGTCGCAAACTTCACGAATCTAAAAATTATAAATATGATTATTTTGGGGTACATTTTAAGATTTATACCAATTAACGAAGAAGATATTAAAGAATCGATAAACCAGCATTTTAATAGAGCTCTTTCGATCCTAAATCAGAAAATACTTGAAGAAGGAATCAAATTAAAATAAAGAATTTTAACATTAATCAACGCCTACAATACAAATGTGGAGATTATTTTTATTCTCTTTAATTTCTTCTATAATTTCTTTAAAAATTTTATTACATACTATATCTTATCATTAACCAGATATCGTTGTCAGAATCAGGTAAAGATATGTGTTCGAGAACTTCAAATCCAAAGTGTTCGTATAGTGACACATTTCTTTCGGGACTTTCTAAATAACAGGGTAATCGTTCTTTATCGGCTTTAGCAAGCATGGGATTTAATAGAACACTTGCCCATCCCTTTCCTTGATGTTTGGGATCAACTGCAAGATTGTAGAGGTAGAGATGGGGAAAATTCGCATTTTCTTTATGTTTGTTTTTTGCTAACCTATCGTATCGCAAAAGTTCATTTCTTACCTTTTTTCCAGCTCTAATTATGACGGGGAGCATTCCTAATCGTACGTATTGCCAAATAGGGATTTTAACTTTGTCATGGGGGAGCCACGCTGCTACACCTTCTAAATTTTGAGATGAAGCATATACCACACCAAATTTTAGAGAATATCTAAAAGTCATCCCCATTATTTTCATCAGATTTTTCATTCTTTTAGAGGGATCTGTAGAGAGCGAAGAAAAGTCGTCTGCTTCAAAATATGCTTTTGCGGCAATTTTGCCTGCTAAATCAATATCCAATTTTGTCAACCGATACAAAGAATTTAAATCGTCAAACACGGTTAGTCTAATTATCGCTTGTTATTTATTTTTATGATTAATGAGTTCTAATCTCTCAATGAACGTTCATTTTTTTTCTTTGAGAGATATAAACTAAGGTTAGCAAGGCAGAGGATCCCAAAATTATGAGGAATACGAAGCTCCCATATATGTTAATTTCGGCTATAAAGCCCGCAGCGATAGGAGTTAAACCGAAGCCGATTCCCTTAAGTATTTCGTTGATTGTAGAATATTTCTTAGTATTTTCAGCGGCGCCGTAGTCAATCATAATTTTTAAAGAAGTACCTTGAATTAATCCAACGAAAAGTCCTATTGATGCGCTTATTATTGAAATGTATACTACATCTTGAACTAAAATTATTGCTATGGAGCTAATAAGGATCATTGTGAGACTACCGAATACAGACTTTTTTTTATTAGCGAATTTCATAGAATTACTCCAAGTTAATCCAGCTAATTGACCGACCTGCATTGAAAGTTGAATTAGGTATGTAAAATATGAAGGACTTCCTGAGGTTTTGAGAAATACGGGATAGCTAAAGCGGAACACAGATTTAGAGGCAGCGTAAATTAATAAAGCGACCCATGAGAATAAAATTGGATAAGCGATCATCTTGTTGTTGGAATTTTGTTGAACTTGAGGTTTTGCATTACTTTTCAGCATTAAGTCATCATTCTTATTAAGCAAATTCTTATTTACATGGTTTAATTCAGATTCTTTTTTAAGGAATAGACTAAAGAGCGGTAATAAAAATGAAATTATAAAAGCAAAGGTCATAGCAACGTACTCATCTAAAGAAAATGCCCATAAATAACCAATTAAGAGCCCTGAAATAAAACCAATATTCCAAGAGAAATTAAAATGTCTGAAATTTTTATTGGATTTATCGTCACTACTAACGCTCTGCCACCTACTTAGTAGATTATAGCAATTAGGCCAAAATACGCCTAACAATAATCCACTTAGAACACGAATAGAGATAAGATATACAGGATCAAAATAAAGCATCTGAGCTCCAACTAAGAGAGGAGTACAAATTGCAGATAATATAATTGAATTTCGAATTCCTAATTTTCTTGTAATAAAGTGGCCAAGAATAGGACCAAATATATAAGCAATTAACGGCGCTGAGCTTATTAATCCTAACATACTCTCGCTCACACCTTGATCGAAATAAATGTAATTTTGAAATGCTCTTTCGAAAATAGATATAAAAAATAGTCGACTAAACGAGATCATAAATATAGGCCAAGCACGATAAGAAAATAGATTTTCACATTTATCTGCGTCTCCAGCTTGGATGGAGGGTATATCTTCTATGATCCCCAAATACGTAACCTAAACTTTTAATTATGAAATAGAACGGACTATATCTCAAATAGTTTTTCGTTTAGTAAATATTTATT
>JABXKD010000135.1 GCA_013375475.1 Promethearchaeota archaeon | reverse complement strand
TGCTTCGAACTGAGTAAGAATTCCATCCAAGGAGAAAAAAAGAAAAGTCAATACAGAAATAAAAAGCATAGGTCCTTCTCTTCTCAATTCCCATTTACTAACAAAGATTGGTTTGCTTACTGCTAAAATTCCAATAATTAAAGTGATTTGAGTCATAAAAGAACCAATTTTGTTTCCTATGACTATTCCATCAATGTAAGGATCAATACCCAGAATCTTATCAATACCCCCCATTATACTTACTGCAATTTCAGGTAAGCTAGTACCAATCGATAAAATTGTTAGCCCCACCATTATATGACTAATATTTAAGCGATCTGCTATATTTTCAAGGCTAATTATGACAAACTTAGCACCAAAATACAACCCAAAAAATCCTAGTATTAGAAATAGAATTGAAACTAAAAGCATGCATAGTTATTTAAAAAAGTATTGTATTTAAACTTTAATTGTTATTGAAAAGGTAATTTCACTACTAAAATAAAAGAGGTTTGATAAAGCATTTATTGATTTTAAACTTGAAGGACGGTTGTTTCACGAATAAATTTACACATATGTATAAAAGTAAATTATTCTTAATATGCCAATGTAATAAAAATCATCCAATTTAAAATAAAGAATGAAGGTGTAATTTAATGAAAGCAGAATTGATTGAAAACGATGCGTTAGGTTTAGCTGAAATGATTCGAGATGGAGAGACCAAGTCCTCTGAATTAGTAGAGATAACTATTGAGCGAATTGAGAGGATAAATCCCAAAGTTAATGCTATAATCCATAAGATGTATGATGAAGCGCGCGAAAAAGCTCAAAAATGGGATAAAAAAATTAGTTCGGGTAAAAGAGGTGATACTATTTTTGGTGGGGTACCATTTTTATTAAAAGATCTTATGGCAGAATATGGTTCTGCTCCTTTAAGCAGTGGTTCTGCGGTAGTCCATGGATATACTTCACCATTAGATACCGAATTAGTAAAGAGGCATAAAGCCGCTGGATTAATCACGGTTGGAAAGACAAATACTCCTGAATTTGGATTCCTACCAACTACTGAACCCTTGTTTTTTGGTCCTACTTTGAATCCTTGGAACCAAGAGATAATCCCTGGTGGTTCGAGTGGTGGCTCAGCGGTGGCCGTGGCAACAGGTATCGTTCCAATAGCTCATGGAAACGATGGCGGAGGTTCTATTCGTATACCTGCGTCTTGTTGTGGGGTTTTTGGGTTGAAACCGACTCGCGCAAGGAATCCCATGGGGCCATATTACGGTGATTTTGCTAGTGGAATTGCTGTAGAACACGCTTTATCTCGCACTGTAAGAGATTCAGCTGCTCTTTTAGATGCTACATCTGGACCAGATATAGGAGACCCTTATTACGCTCCACCAAAGAAACGACCTTACTTAGAAGAAGTCGAAGAAGATGTAGGGCGCCTGAAAATTGGTTTCTTATCCTCCATTCCTGGTGGCTGGAGTTTTGAGTCAAAAATCCATCCAGAATGCGAAAAAGCAGTAAGAGATGCCGCTCAACGCTGTGAAAGTTTAGGTCATGATGTTGAAGAGATAAATGCTGAAGAATTAAGTTATGATAACCTCTTCATGCATTTTGGGATTATATTTTCTAGCTCTGCTGGTCAAACCATTTCGTACTTGGAGAAATTGTTAAATAAAAAGATTACTCAAGAGGATTTAGAGCCTATATCGTGGCTATTTGTTCAGAATGCAGCGACTCGAACAGGAGCTGACTATCTAACCGCAGTAGCACATTGCCAGAGTTTTTCACGGAAAATAGCGCAATGGTTTCATAAAGGAGACTATGATTTACTACTCAATACAACTCTTACAACCCCTCCAATAAAAGTTGGATCTTTTAAAGCAACGAATTTAGCTAAAGCAGGAAGGAATATCCTACTAATGAGTAAGCTTGTCGCTTTTACTTTTGCTTATAATGCAAGCGGTCAGCCAGCAATGTCAGTTCCATTATATTGGACTGCAGATAATATACCGATAGGTATTCAATTCGCGGCTCCTTTTGGTGATGAAGCAACCCTTTTCCGTTTAGCAGCACAATTAGAACAAGAAAGACCTTGGATCGACAGAAAGCCTCCGATTTACAGCTATTAATTTTTACGTATTATTTTCAAAAAATTTCTTCCTATAATCTAGATTTGGAAGGTTATCAATGGTATAAGGTAAGGTAGCATCATTAGGAATTGGATTGATATACATCTCTCTAAATTTTTCATTCTGCATTCTACAAAATGGAGTACGATGTTTGTAAGCCTGATGATGGATCATTTTTTTCCAGATTTTTTTTAAAGGAGCATCTCGAATATTACCAAAAGAAATTGGGGTAAAATCACAAGGACTTACGTCTCCATATGCAGACACATAGTATTGAATATATGCTGCCAAGCATCCAATACCTCCAAGATATGATTCAATGGAATTTTGCCAAGATTGTGCTGAAAGTGGAGGAATTATTTGATTTTGCCTAATATACTCTGAATATTGTCGAATTTCTTCACGTTGTTCCATTTTAAGTAATTCACTTGTATCTTTAAGCATGTTCCCTGTGGGAACACCATCAAAAAGCATTACGTTATGTAAACCCAATTCTTTTGCAAAATTATGTATTTCTTTATACCTACCTTCTTTTGTTGATGATTGAGTTGCATAAGAAGATAATCCGACAAACATCTCTTTTTCTTTCGCAATTCTAATTCCCTTTAAGGCAGTATCAAATAGACCAGGCATCCCACGCAATTCATTATGTTCATCTGGATTTGGACTATCTATACTCACATATAAACAGAACAGTCCTGCATCTGCCAATTTGTTAACATTCTCTTCAGTTAAAAATTGTCCGTTAGTAAATATAACGGGAACAGCCTTTTTTTTATCAACGTACTTAATCAGATCAAAGATATCTTCTCTAAGTAATGGTTCTCCTCCAGTAAATGCCAATACTGATATACCCAAATTTAGACTATCGTCAATTAGTTTTTTAGCCTCTTCTGTAGTTAATTCTGGAATATCTGTTCTATAATGTTTCCCAGCACTGCAATGAACGCATTTACATTGACAATCATATGTAACCGCAAAAGTCATCGCTATCGGACGAGCATGACGCAAGATACGGCCTCTTAAGACGTTCTTCATAGCGCGAAACATAGCTCTGCTACCTACAGGTGGAGCAAAAGTGTTAGCAACTCGTTTTCCACGCCATCGGCCTAAATCATAATTTTTATAAAATTTAGCTTGAGCAATAAACATAGTGATTAATCGAAATCTGTCTGCCAATGGATTTAAAAACCCGCTACCAACAATCGTTCCATCATCAAGTTTTTTATAACTGATGAGTTTTTTACCAAAAACTTTCCAAATTACTCTTTCTCGAATCATAATAAAAATAACAGCTAATTGATTAATTTGAAATCTAGAGTTATAAATTTTATCCTTAATCCATATCCATAGTTTGAAGAATAATTAATTATAATATCTTATTAAATAGAATTTTAATACAAAATATAGAAAATAATAACCATAAAAATCATGGGTTTAATTATTCTTTCCTTAAAGCATTAATTTTTGCGGCCATCACAAAATCATTAAGATGGAGTCCTTTTATTGCGTGTATAACTTAATACTTTTAAAATCTTAGAAATGGAACAAAATAATTATTTAATAACATATCTGGTAAAATATGGTTATAAAAGTTTAATCATACTTGCATTCTTTTATCAACTTACCCTTCTCTGATAGGTTTAATACGATGCCTTTCGGTCTACTCATTGCTTCAATCGAATACTTTATTCCTTGCGTTCCTAAGCCTGATGATTTGGTTCCCAAAAATGGAAAATGGTCGGGACCTCTTTCACTTTTTCCATTTATTTGAACGGTTCCTACTTCTAATTCCTGTGCTATGTTAAAAGCTAAATCGATGTTTTCTGTGAAGATCATGCCTTGAAGTCCGTATTCTGATTTATTTGATATGTCTATCGCTTCTTCAGCACTATTAACTCGTATAAAAGGTAATATTGGCCCAAAGGGCTCTTCCCAGGCAATTCTCATTTCAATCGTAACATTATCTATCAATGTTGGCCATATAATGTTTCCTTCTCTTTTATTTCCGCATAGTAAAGTACCACCTTTTCTTAAAGCATCGTCTATTAGACCCTGAACGAAATCGCATTGTTTTGAACTTATGAGGGGTCCGATAGTAGCGTTCTCTTCAGGATCTCCAATGGATAAATTTAGAGTTTTCTTTTTTACTAATTCTATTAATTTATCAGCAATTCCGGGCATTGGAAGAACTCTCTTTACTGCCGTACATCGTTGCCCGCTATATGAAAATGCTCCAGAAACAATTGCATCTGCTGTCAATTCTAAATTTGCATCGTTTAGAACGATAGCGGCATCTTTTCCACCTAACTCCAATAGTAAAGGTTTCATTCCAACAACACTTGCAAGATGTTTCCCCGTTTCAGAAGATCCAGTGAAGGCTACCATGTCAACTAAAGGGTGTTGTGCTAAATAATCCCCAATTTCAGATCCTTTCCCAGTGATTATATTAAAAACCCCAGGAGGAACTCCCGCCTTTTCTAAAATTAATCCAAAGAATAAGGGGCTGATCGCTCCTTGGGAAGGAGGTTTGACTACAACGGTGTTTCCTGCCATTAATGCTGGAGCTATTTTAGACCCCGTAAGATTAAATGGATAATTAAACGGACCAATGCATAGAATCACCCCTAATGGAACTCTGTATGTTATTGACATTTTATCTTTACTAAAACCTTTAAACGCATCTCCGTAAATTGCTTCTCCTTCTTGTTGTAATCCAGCTTCAGCTGTGGCTTCAAATAGTTCGGAAGTTCGGATTATTTCTGATACGGCACTTTTTATTGGTTTACCTATCTCTTTCATCATAATATAACCCAAGGGATTAGCCCATTCTTTAATTAAATTAGCAGCTTTCATTAATATATCAGCTCGTTCTCTCTGAGTCTTTTCTTCCCAACATTCTATACTTTCATTTGCCATCGTTATGACCTTATCAGCTTCTTCAATGGTACAAGCTTGCACAGCTCCTACAATTTTATCATTATAGGGATTTTTAATAACGATTGTTTTTCCCGAAGATGATTTCTTCCAAGAACCTGATGCATAAAATTTAAAATCTAAACCATCTCTCATTACAAATGAATTAGGAATTTTTTCGAGTTCTTCAATCATGATTTTCAACTTCCTAAAGATTTCTTTTTAAAAAAAAATATTCTTAGAGTTTTAAGAACATTATCATTATTAAAATTATTATTAATAATTCAAATGCCTTCCTCATTTTTGTCAAAATACCTAAAAAATTTCTTACCTAGAATATTAGGTTATTTCACGATCAAGAATTATTATGACAACTATTTTAAATCAAAATAATCATTAACAAGGGTATAAAATCTTTTTAATGCTTCCTCCCCTCGCTGGTTTGTTTGATATTTAATTATGCCCTCGTCATCTAACTGTTCAATTAAATTTCGGGATAGGAGAAATTGAAGACTTTCTTTTATCGCGTTCGTTTTTAACCGCGTTTCACGTAATAACCATGTCTGAGTTCTTTTTGCTTTTAGGCAAAATTCCAGAATTTCCGCCCAAATTTCGAATTTATTGCGTCTTGAAGAACTCATTGATGTCTCACCTTAATAAGAATTACGGGCGTGCCTCCTCGTCAAATAAAATTGAATTTTCAGAAGAAAATTGCTCTAATTCTTGAGCCCATTCTTCTAGTTTAGGGAACAGTTTTTCCCATCTGACAATTTCCTTTTGAATTTTAATTGATGTCATCAAACTTATCAACCAAAAGGTTAGTAGTAATAGAAATATTATTACCATAGAAATGTTTATTAAAACATTGGCACTTCCAATATCTAAAATGCGTGTAAAAAAGAAAATTACGAGAAAACCAAAAAAGAAATTAAAGAATAGGTAAGTCTTCACTAGTTTAACCAAAGTTGTCTTTTCTTTTGAATAGCGCTTAAAAAACGCATAGAAATTGGTAATGTATGGGACAATCCCGTCATAGGGAGCAGTTCCTAGAGCTTTATCTTCTTCAATCTGCTTAAGAGCACGGTTTCCTCTGATTATGAATGAACCGTAAA
>JABXKD010000134.1 GCA_013375475.1 Promethearchaeota archaeon | reverse complement strand
ATACTAATGATTCATTTAAATTAACGCTATATAAAGATTTAACACCACCTAATATAGATATCAATTCACCTCAACCTAACGATATTTATGGAGATATCGCTCCTAGTTTTGAAATTTCTGTTTCTGAAGATCATCTAAACACCACCTGGTATATTCTTATTGGAGAATCTCCAATTATATCGTTTACTGGTTTTAATGGTACAATTGATACAACGACTTGGGATTTAATTGGAAATGAAACTGTTACAATAAGGTTTCATGCTAATGATACTGCCGGTAATATAGAATATAAAGATATTACTGTTCGAAAAAATATTTTTGCTCCGATTATAACTATAAATTCACCAGGAACTAATGACTTATTTGGGATTGCGGCTCCAAATTTTCTTATTTATAAATCAGGCGTAGAACTTAATTCAACATGGTACACGTTAGATAATGGAATAACAAATATTACATTCACAGGATTAAGTGGAACAATAAATCAAACAGTGTGGGATAATTATGGTTTTGGCGATATAACTATCACATTTTACATCAACGACTCATTTGGAAAAATCGGATTTGATGAAGTTTCCATAAGAAAAGATCCAGATATACCTATAATTACAGTCAATTCCCCGAATGACTACACTACTTTTGCATCACAACCATTTATCAACCTTACAATTGATGAGCCTAATTTGGATAAAGTTTGGTATCGTATTAACAGTAACTTAATAGATATAACAGACAATCTAACACAATTTATTGTTTTATATATATGGAATTCTTTACCCGAAGGAGATTTTAACGTAGAACTTTTTGCTAATGATACTCAGGGGAATATTAATAATTTTATTACATTATCTCTTTCAAAGGACACAATTGGTCCAAATATTAATATTACTCTGCCTATTGAGAATCAGAAAGTCGGTCGAAATGCACCACTTTTTGAACTTGAAATTGATGATGAAAATGGAGTAGGTTTAAGGTGGTACACGATTGGTTTGAGTGGAACCCCCGAATACTTTACAGATTTGAGAGGAATAATTGATCAAGTTTTATGGGAACAAGTTTGGGATAATCTGACTCAAGGAGCTATAATAACTATTAAATTTTATGCTAGCGATACTCTCGGAAATGAAAAGTCTCTCGAGATAAATTTAATTGTAGAAAAACCTATAGAGCTACCTAAATTTCTTCAAGATCCACTTGGTCTACTATTACCAACTTTAGGTTTAGTTTTAATGATTCCACTTACGATTAAATTAGCGAAAAGTGGATACTATAAATCGTTAAATAATAAGAGTAAAAAGAAATTAAGAAATGTTCTAATTACAGCTGGGTTCTTCCTGTCTTTACTTACTTTATATTTTATTTTTTAAAATAAATGTTATTAATTGATTTTAATGAAATACTGTTATTCAATGGGGAAGGTTAAGAAGTTAAAGCTTTATTAAAATGTCTGGCAATACATACAATAATTTCGGGCACTTTATCACCGATGCTCAAAAAGAAATAAAGGAACTTGTAAATAAACGAAACCAACTTAATAATAAGATTAAGAGGTATATTAAAAGTTTTCAGATGGCTGAATACGAGATCTATAAATCGTTATTAAACACAAAAGAATATTATAATAAAAAGCGCTATTACAGCTCAAAGAAAATTAGAAAGTTGAGAAGAAAGGTACTAGAATATGAAGAGATTTTGGATTTTCTTATTACAGAGAGAAGCAGACTTAAAAAACCTGATTTAAACCGTAATTTTTTGAATTTGGTAAAGTGTCTTGATAATTCTATTAAAGAAATCAACTATAGAATAAATAGTTTTAATAACAAGATTAATAACCACATTTTGAGAATTGAAGAAGAGATTTATATAGTTGAAAAAATTAGTAAATTAGAAAAAAAGAAGCAAAAAAGAGTTAAATTACTATCAGAATTAAAAAAAGTAAAAATTACAGAATTACAATCCACAAATTATCATAAAGTTAATAGTAAAATAACACTATTTGACGCGATGTTAAAAGAAATTAATAGGGATTTGATTAAATGGTTCAATAAAAGAAAAAATTACCATAAAAAAATGCTTGATTTATATCGGGAAGCTAAAGAATTTAGGAATATTAAAAAAGAAATGGAGAATAAATTAAAAGAAAATAAGGATGCAGCAGATCATTATTATCAACATTACTTAGAAATAATGAATCAAAATGAAAGAGATATAGTAAAAAAGATTTGGCTTAAACCAAAAGCTAAACCGCAGCAGAGAGAAAGTATTACCCCAAGACTTGAATCAATTATTACAAGAAAAGAACTGTTTAAACAATTTAAAAATGAAAGATTAGCAATTGCCTTAGAAAAACAAAGATTAGGCAAAAAATTGGATTTTTATGAATTCAAGCTTATTTTAGAACAACCAAAAAAGTGAAAAAAATCTATAAGGAATTTAAATAAATCTAAGAATGGTTTAAATTTTAAACAACATAGAATAATATTATTAAAGAACAAATGAAGAATGAAAGAATTAATACTTTTTTTAATTTAGTAAAGATTTATAATAGCGACTTGTTGTAAACTCACGATATTTAAAATATCGCCAGTTAAAAGTTAACAGTTTGAATGACAGTTTGCATGGCAAGTTTTCTTGCCATCTTTTTTTCTAATTTTCAATATACTTGATTTACGATTTTTCTAATCTTATTTAGTTAAGTAAAACTTTAATGACTAGGAGAACAATATATCTATGTTCAAGTATAATTATATATATATACATTAAAAATAATAATTTGAATGACAGATCACAATTTCGATAATTTCAGTCTTAATTTTAATAAATGGCAAAAAAATCTTATTAATTTTGCTCTTAAAAGGAATCTGGTTAATAAGGAGCTCGAGAAATATATTAAAAGTTTCCAAACTATCGATTCTGAAATCTATAAAGCACTTTTCACTGCTAAAGAGTATTATAATAAAAAACACCGCTACTATAATCAGAAGATAAAAAGGTTAAAACAAAAGGAAATTGAATTTAAACAACTTTTAGGTTATGTAAATAGAGAGAAGAGAAGCCTTGTAGAGCCAAAAGCAAAGGATGAAATTTCCGCCTCAATAAGATATATAAAACAATCTGTTAAAGAAATTGATGATAACATCAATAATTTAAGCAATCAAATTGAAGAAGAATCTTTAGATCTTGACGAGGAAAACAATATTATAGAAGATATCAAAAATTTAGATAGAGATAAGAAAATAAATCTTACGCATTTAAGGAAACTCGAACAGGATTTACTTAGAGAAATGCATCATAATACTTATTTTAAAACCGTCAGAACGATTGAAATTCTTGAAATTAATTTAAAAGAAATAATACCGAGAAATTTAAATAAATGGTCCAAAAAGAAAGTAAAAATCCATAGAAAAATGCTTGATTTATGTCGTAAGGCTAAAGTTTTTGAAAATATTAAAAAACAAATAGAAAAAGAATTACTCGGAGCTAAACAAGCAACGGATAGGTATCTCCTGCTTTATTCTGAACTGAAAAACCAGAATAAAAAGAAATTAATAGAAGAACAGTTAAGACCTTTTAAAAATAGAGCAAAAGCTAAGGAAAAACGAAAGATAAAGACTAAGTACATCATTAAAAAAAAGAGATTAAAGAAGAAATTTAGGAATGAGAAATTAGAAATTGCGTTAGAAAAACAAAAATCTGGAAAAAGATTGGATTTTTACGAATTAAAATTAATTTTAGACCATTCAAAAAATAAAGAATAATTTAATATAATTTTTAACTTAATTCTTCGAATAAATAAAAATTTAAATTATAAAAAAAATAAAATTTAATGATAATTAAACTAATTTCTTCTTTGCTCTTCTTTTGCTAACAACCATACCTATGATTGCAGAAAGCACTATAAAACTACTAGTTCCTATAACATATATCCATGTTGTGAAATCTAAACCATCCGGTTCTACTGCTGTTTCAATGATAAGATTCTTGTTAAAACTAAGAGAACCAGCGGTTCCAGGGGCAGGAAGTATTAAAACGGCATCATTTCCCACAGAATCCTTGATAGATCCTCCATTTAAAGATAAAGCGTTAACAGATTCATAGTCTAGATCCTCGGAATTATCTCCTGAAGCAACAATATAAGTAAAAATAAGTGTATCTGTTCCGCTACCACTAGTATAACCAATAATTGCATCAGCAGATCCTGTTTCTAAAGTTAATCGTGGCGTACCAGTGACATATACAGACTCTGAGAAAATTATAATAATATTAATAGTCTCTCCGTCTCCATAAGTCCCATCAGGTTTGGTAGAGCTAACATCTGTTATAGTTGGGGAGATGGTTTCTAATATTATGTTCTTATTAGAACCAAGAGAACCTGCAGCTCCTGGAGTTGGAAGTGTTAGATTAGCGTTATTTCCTCCCGCATCTTTGATTGTTCCACTATTTAAATCTAATGCACTAGTGGAGATATAGTCTAGATCAGGTGAAGTATGTCCTGAGGCTACGATATAAGTGAATGTAAGTATTGTTGTTCCACTACCACTGGTGTAATCTACTACAGCATCCACGACACCGGTTTCCAAGGTAAGTTGTGGAGTGCCAGTGACATCCACAGACTCAGAAAATGATATTGTTATGTCTATGGTTTCACCCACTGTATAGATTCCATCGGTTTTAGTCGAGCTAACACTGGTAATTGCTGGATCGGTGGCGTCAATGATGAGGTCCTTATTAGAGCCGAGAGAACCTGCGATCCCTGGAGTTGGAAGCGTTAAAACCGCATCATTGCCCACAGAATCTTTGATAGATCCTCCATTTAAAGATAACGCGTTAACAGATTCATAGTCTAGATCAGATGAAGTGTGTCCTGAGGTTACTGTATAAGTGAAAGTGAGCGTAGAAGTTCCATTACCACTGGTGTAATCTACTACAGCATCCACGGCACCGGTTTCCAAAGTAAGTTGTGGTGTACCAGTGACAAATACAGACTCTGAGAAATTTATAGTAATATTAATAATCTCTCCCGCTCCATAAGTCCCATCAGGTTTGGTTGAACTGACATCTGTTATAGTTGGAGAGATGGTTTTCAATATAATATCTTTATTATCACTTAGTGATCCTAAGCTTCCTGGAGTTGGAAGCGTCACATTGGCATCATTTCCAGCTAAATCTCTAATTGTGCCTCCGTTTAATGATAAAGCATTCATAGATTCATAGCCTAGATCGGATGATGTATGTCCTGAAGCTATTGTATATGAAAAAGTAAATGTATCTGTTCCACTTCCGCTAATATAATTAATCACAGCGTCAATGGAGCCTGTTTCTAGAGTTAATTGAGGAATTCCAGTTACATATACCGATTCCGAGAAAGTTACCATTATGTTAATGATCTCACCTGTGCCATAAGTACCATCTGGTTTACTCGAACTAATGTTTGTTACTTCTGGTGGGGTGGTTTCTATTATTATATCTTTATTATAACCAAGAGATCCTAAAGCTCCAGGGGAAGCTAGCGATTTATCAGCATCATTTCCTACGAAATCTTTGATAGTTCCACTTAAAGCATTAGTAGAAAAATAGTCTAGATCAGAAGAATTATGTCCTGAGATCACTGTGTAGGTAAATGTAAGAGTGATGGTACCGTTTCCCCCGACATAATCAATTATAGCATCAGTAGAGCCGGTTTCTAGAGTTAATTGGGGCGTTCCTGTCACATATACAGGTTCCGAAAAGGTTATAATAATGTTAATGATGCTTCCTGTTCCATATACGCCATTATCTACTAAAGAACTTACATTTAGAATTGTAGGCACTTCGGTATCTATACCAATAGTATCAGTATCTTGAAAAATCAAACCCGCGCTGTCCCTTATTTCATAATATACGGTCTTAAGTCCATCGCCGGAAGCAAGTACCCATGCTCGAGGACTACTAGGATCTTCCCAACTTGTCCACGAACTGCCATCATTGCTGAAGCGTACTTGATCAACTCCAGAAGTAGCGTCGTTATAGGTCAATGTCAGACTCACGCTGGTAGAAGTGGTCCATGCATCTCCATCGTTAATGATAATAGATCCTGTCGGATCAGTAGTATCCAAGTCTATAGTATCAGTATCTTGAGTCGTGAACCCGACATTGTCTCTTATTTCATAATATACGGTCTTAAGTCCATCGCCGGAAGCAAGTACCCATGCTCGAGGATTACTAGGATCTTCCCAACTTGTCCACGAACTGCCATCATTGCTGAAGCGTACTTGATCAACTCCAGAAGTAGCGTCG
>JABXKD010000133.1 GCA_013375475.1 Promethearchaeota archaeon | reverse complement strand
AGGGTAAAAATAAACCACAATCCAATTAAAAACCAAGTTGCAAAATTTAAAAAAGAAAAGGAGATTAAACCATGAATTAAACCAATAATCAGAAAAATGGAAAATATTATTGTCAAGGTTTTATTTTTAACCATAGTTTACATATCACAATCTTGGCTTTTTTTCTTTATTCATCATATTCTAAATATGCTGGTTTCCCTTCAATGATTGGAGCCATGAATTCTAAAATTTCCGGTAGCATCCTCACATCTAAATTTCCCCTGACATCATATGGCACAGAAAACCACTTTTTATTTGTGAAATTCGCACGATAAATATCGAAACCTAACGATTTTCCGTTTATTTGATATGGGTCAATGACTAATGCAACCGATTTATCCCAGAAGCTCTGATATCGCTTTTGAGTCCCTAAGTCTTCCCTAGACATGAAACATCCATACGAGGGGTGAGAGTGGTACCATCCACAAATAAATTGCTTACTTTTTACAATATCTTCATAAGCTCTTGTAAAATTGTTATAATCTTTAATTTCAGCATAAACTGCCGTGCCATGACCCATTGGATAAGCATCTTCTATATGAAGTATTCCGTTGGATTTATCGTATGTACCAGCAAGTAATCCTATAACTTCAACCCAGTTCTCTTTCCTGATATTAGTATTGGCATATTTTAATGAATGACTCGCGATCTTAAGGATTGCTTTTACAGTAATTTTTATTTTTGCGTCACTTCTATCACTTTTAGCTACGGTTATTACAGGTTCCATTGGAATAGGATCTAATCTTATTTTTCCTTCTGAATGGTCTATATTTTTTACTCCTAAAATCTCATCAGTGATTTCTTCTTGCAATTCTTCTAGCTGTAATTCGGTATACACTTCTTCAAGTAATTCCTTTTTTATCTTCTCCTTTATTTTTTGTTTGATAGCATCCCTAATTGAATCGCTGGTCTTGTCATCAATTTTCATCTTAACTTCACCACTTATCTTTAGCGTATTTCTTTACCAAATTCCTGACTTTTTTCTCAAATAATTTCTGATTTTTCATCATTTCCACGGCTGCTTTTTTATTAAACACATCAGTTGGATTAACATATTTTCCTCGAGTGTTTAACATAGCAATTATTGCTTGAACAACCGTAACCGCTGTTTTTGAAGGACTCCATCCTCCTTTTTTGCCAACTAGAGACGGATCTACTAATGCTAAACAAATATTTCTTTGTCCTTTATATTCACTAGGTTTTGGCCAAAAATTGGGATGCCATATTGGAGTATGCAATCTCACAAAAGGAGGCTGTTTAGGATATTGAACAGGAAATTTCATTTCTAATTTAAACAATCCTCCTGCATAAACTGTGCCTTTAGGGCCTTTAATCGTTAGAGCTAAGTGTTCGATGCTCTTTTTTTTTGGATTAAATGGCTTTAATTGGACAATTGTACCATCTTTTAACAATTTTTTAAGTCCCGCAAAATCTCTGGAAACTCGACTACTTCTTATACTCATTTTCTTAACCCCGTTTTTTGTTTTTTTTTATTATTTTATTTTAAAATCATATTTTAGATTAAATTTTATTTAAATTTTAAGGTTACGTAAATTTCTCCTCCTTCAAACCCCGCAACCGTGAGAAATTCGTAATTCCTCAAACTATTTTGAATTGGACTTTGCTCTAGCTCTAGAACAATTATATCATTAAAATCCAATAGAGTTAGTACTGGTTCAAATTCAGATTCTAATTTGTAACCATTTTTTTCTAGTGTTTTAATTATATTCATGCAAGGCGAACTATTCCTCATTTTAATGACTACTCGTCTTACATTTTTACCACATTGAGAACATTCTGGATTTCTCTTTTTTTCAATGTGGTATAATTTCATTGTCACAGCATTAAATATCATGTAACTAGTAATAGGCTGACCCAATCCTTTATGCCCTTTTTTCCAATGAAGAATTTTAACCGCTTCATGAGATTGCAATGCCGAAATTGTTGCGTTAATTGTAATGATCCCAGGATCGTGGCGATCAATAATTTTCACAACGTCATCTTCAGTATATTCAGGTAAGAAATTATGTTTTGTAACAAGATCATTTGCAACTTTTTGAATAAATCTAATATCTTCTACATTTTTAGGATTTGGATCTCTTTCAAATTTATCTTTAAAAGCCATATCTCCTTTAAAGATACAATGAATCCTTTTTCGAGGGATTCCAACCACAGTGCAAGCTGCCATTTCATCACTTTTGAGATCTGGTAATGGATTACATTCATAACATGCATTTCGATATGGGAATATCGTATATATGTGACCATAATAACCAGAGACCCCTCCATCTACTAAGGGTTTTCTAAATCTAATGCATTGAGCGTTTAAGTTTAGCCTTGCATTCATTGAATCAAGACCTCCAATAACAACATCGGCATTATAATATAATGCGGGATTTAATCTTTCTAACGATGAATGATACCCTTTAACGATAATATTAGGATTAATCTCGACTAATTTTTTTGCGGCTGCAATTGCTTTCGGTTCTCCTAACCTTGCGCCTACAAATAGAATTTGGCGGTTTAGGTTAGAATGTTCAATTGTATCTAAATCGACAAGATCTATCTGACCTACACCTAACATAGCTAAATTCTTAGCTATTTCACATCCTAAACCTCCTACGCCAGCAATCAATACTCTCGACTTTTTTACTAATTTTTGGGACCATCCTTCTAAACGAAATTGACGATCATATAAGTCTCTCTCATCTTCTGACAATCCCTTTGCAAAAAAATCTGAATCCTTACCCAATATTATCACCATTAATATTAATCAAAAAAATAAAAAAATTGAAGGGCTTAAAGCCCTATTATTACATTTTATGAAATTCATATTCTTAATCCCGTTTTTTGTTTTTTTTTATTATATTACTATTTAAAAATTACATCTTGGATTAAATATTTTTAAGGTATTTTTTGTTATTCTTAGTTATTAAGGTTATATAACATAAATATAATATAAGTAAAAAAATAAGTAAAGATAAAATCCTTTGGAATGATTTTGAAGTTTTTCAAAAATTTTAATTTTCGAACTTTGATTTTTGAACTTTTTTATCCCTTCTCGCAAAAATCCATGACGGGATTTTTATATATGCGACAATTACACCGATAATTGTTAATGTAAGCATAGCCCCAACAACGACAAAAGGCATGAAATCAAACGGTTCTTCATTTTTAATCTATTATTACAGCATTCCCTTCTTGGTACGACAATTAGAATTCCCACGCACTACTTACATTTAAATTAGACCTTTTCTTTTTTTTAATTAATTTACGGTGTTTTGATTTTGAGGGTATTTGTATCAGATATTATCGTTAAAAAGGACAGACATGATGGTTCTGATTTCTACTGGATAGTTGGAAGGCTTCAGAGCGGTAAGGAAGTTATTATCGAAGACATTTACTACGACCTTAGAGAACATATAGGTGACCACGTTGACATGCTAATGTCTTTTATCAGGTCTCCCTATTCCGAGCTTAAGAGAGGAATTCAAAACCAAATCTTTTTACCAGAGAAATATTATTCAGTGGAGCTCGTTGACGAGTTGTTTGGAAAGAAAGGGGTGATTTCAACAAACAATAAAAGAGCAACAGAATTGACTGGTGAATACATTGACTCTTATATTATCCCTGAAAAGTGGACTCCCCTAACCCAACGAGGGTCATTTGAAGCTTTATTCAAGGAGCCATCTGCTCTTAAAACTGAAGATGGGACCTTCCTTCTATACCCCTTTCATTCACGAATGCGAGTTCCAGTTGAGCAGATTCCGCAAGAAGTGACAATGGTGGGAGGTTTGAGTTTAGAAGCTTGGACACCAAGCCAATAAATTTCAATTTTTCCCTTTTTATTTTTCGTCTAAAACCAAATCTTTTAAGGAAGTAAGGTTTTCGAGCGATTTTGGATATTTTTCTATTTTATTTTTATTAATAAAAAGCACTTCTAAAGAAGTTAGATTCCCAATTGAATTCGGTAAAGTTTTTAATTGGTTCTCTTGTAATTCTAATCTTTTAAGAAAGCGTAAATTTCCAATTGATTCGGGAATCTCTTTTAATTGGTTATTGTATAATTCAATAATTTCGAGACGACTCAATTTTCCAATCGAGTTTGGAAGACTAATTAACCTATTATTTTGCACTTGTAAAGATTTTAAGTTCTGAAGCTCACCGATCCATTCTGGAAGCGTTTTTAAACGATTACCGTGCAGTTTAAGCATTACTAACGATTTTAGTTTTCTTACCGGTTCGGGGAGTTCCTCAAGATCGCAGGTGTCTAGTACTAAACCCTTGATAATTCCTTTATGGGGTACGAACCCTTGTTCGAATAGATGAAAACCCGTTTTAAATTTAATTCTTATTCCTAATAAGTCTTCTAATTCGTGTATAATTTCTATTTGCCCAATATTTAAGCTAAGAACCTCTTCCCTACTAAGAAAATCCATATAGCATTCATCAATCAGAAAGGTGCGCACTTTTTCGTTCCCTTGTGAAAATCTTTTTGCTATTTCTTCTTTGAAAACTCTTAAAGCAACTATATCGCCAGATTCGCTTAACTTTTTCAATAGTGGAAACGCTATGTTAGAATGAATGATTCTCGTGTTGTAATTATTTTCAAACCAAACTTGCAAATTGCTACAATGCCCCCAAAATTCAACTTTAGCAGGGATTATTCTACGTAATTCCTCATCTTCCATCGATTTACTAAGTCTTTCCGCGGCTTCGTCAATAGACTGTATTTGGTCAAATTCGCGAATGTCGTCAACGGGGATATCCAGCAACAAATTTATACACTGTCTAAACCTTTTGCCAGCTACATAAATGATAGTCTTTTCGTCTTCAAATCGAAGCGAGAGGTAATCGTTAACCTTAAATTCGATCATAAGAGCATTTTTCTCGTAAAGGAGCTAAGAAAAACAAGATTCGTCAAATATTTAAATGTTTTGATGCCGACCAATTTCTAAATCACTTTTGTTTTCTTTGTTATAGATTCGAGGACTATCGTAAACAAAAACTCTTTTTTATATATGCGAATAACGCGAGATTATTTAATTTATACCGCTAATAAGTTTTAAGCACAGTTTTTTTGATTCGTATATGAAAAAAAATACGAGAATCAACCAGACACTATTTATTAAGAAAACCTTCTGTTTTAAATGTATTATAGAGGGTTTAAACAAAATTTTGGTAAACAACGGTGATTTTTAATTTATGACTTCTCAAACTAACATCGTAGGGCAGGAAAAACACAACCTAAAGAAAAAACCCATCCATTTGCTAACTTTTGTACCAATTTATGATTTAATTTAACAAAGAAAAAAAATATGCTTATTTTTCCTTTTTTTACTATGTTTTCTTAAATCCAAGACTCTCTCAGATTTAGCTTGCTTTTGTTCACGAATTCGATACTTTGTTCACTTTTGTTCTCTTTGTTACGCATTTGTGAACTATTGTACACATTCTCTAAGTAAGATAGAAACTATTCGTTTTTTACCATTACTTCTTGTAAGAAGAAGATGAAAAATCCCGAAGTAGAAATAAAAGAAAAAATAAAACAGAGTGTAGAATACAAGGAATTTTAGCATTAAATTTTAGCATTAATTAAAGCATTTTACAATTCCGTAAACAACGATATAGAACTCCAATTTTATAAAAGTCATCATAACTTCCATAATTACAACCAAAAGATGAGATTTATTGTGGCAGAAACAGTCAAAAACATTCAAGGATATATCGGGGATGTTATTTCCAAAAGCAGGACTTTAACTAACATCCCTTTGTATAAGGACATTAAATTCATGTTTTCTGCTTCAGCGTTGCTAACAAATAAGAAAAAAAAAAAATTTAAAAAAAAAAAGAATTTAGTTTTTAGAAAAAACGGTGCTTATCCTGACCAGCTGTGCTAGCAGGAATTAGAAGAATGTCGTCGCCGTCATTGACATTATAGTCTTTCAATTGGTTATTCTCATCCATGGTTACGCCTCCAGACGAAAGGTGAAATTCATCTGGATCAAGTCCGAATAGATTTCCTAATGTTTGTTTGATATCACTTACATGATTTGCATCATTGACAGTCAACTTTTCCTTCTTTTCACCAGGACCAATAGTTGACATAAAATATAAAGTCAACTTTTTGCCTGTTGAGGGTGTTTTACTTGATGGGGTTTTAGATTTAACTGGCTCTAATTCCTCATCAAAATCTTCGTTAAAACTCATTCTAATCGCTTCCAATATTTTTTTTATTTAAGTTTTTTTTTGAACTTAATCAAATAAAGATATTTTTGTATTATATAGCCA
>JABXKD010000132.1 GCA_013375475.1 Promethearchaeota archaeon | reverse complement strand
AGTATACGAACCTACACCAGAACCTGAACCAGAGCCAATATATGAACTTACACCAGAACCAGAGCCTGAGCCATTATACGAACCTACACCAGAACCAGAGCCTGAACCCATATATAAACTTACATCAGAACCTGAACCTGAGCCAATATACGAATTTACACCAGAACCAGAGCCTGAGCCCGTATATGAACCTACACCTGAACCTGAACCAGTATATGAACTTACACCAGAACCAGAGCCTAAACCAGTATACGAACCCATACCCGAACCAGAACCTGAACCAATATACGAATTTACACCAGAACCAGAGCCTAGACCAGTATACGAACCCATACCCGAACCAGAATCAGAACTTAAACCAGCATATGAAAGCTTACCGGAACCAAAACCATTTTATGAAATCAAACCCGAATCCACAGAAGACTCAAAACAAGAGATAGCCAAAGAATATGAAGATGAAGAAAAAGATGATGATTTGAATTACAATAATGAAGATTAAATTTCATTTCATAGGATTGGGCTAATCAGATATTTTTAAATTCTAATTCTACTTATTTAAACGTACAATCTAATTTTATTATTCAATTAAATTAAATAAGATATTATCACTTGACAAAAAATGTTAGAAAGTAAACACCAGATTCTAATAACGCCTATTTCTTCCAGAAATAAAGCTGTTTCTCAATGGTCTCGTCAATAGTGGCCCTGTAGTCCTTGAAGACTATTTCGGAAAATAAATATTCAAGATTTTTAACCACTTTCAACTAATTTAATCGCTGAAATTAGGTTTGAAAATTGTTGAAAATGAATAGTGGACAGGTTAAAAGATGGCTCAAAAAAGGGAGAGATCTCTTTATTTCATCCAATCATAAGTTAATATCTTGTTGCCCAGTGATATTGTTATTCTAATTGTGACATTTAAGGATAGAAAGGTTTAAATAAAAGAAAGAATATATTACTGATAATAGATAATCAATATTATATATCAATGGTAAACGATTATCTTTTTAAATACAAAATGTAATAAAACCTAATTGACGAGGTGGCTAATTCGATATGACGGATTAGCATGTCAGTAATATATCAACGGCAAAGAAAGAAAAAGAAAAAATATCCTCGAAACAGGATCAGTAGAAAAGTTATTCATAGACAAAAGATCAGGAAAAAAATCCATAAGTCTCGAGGGTGGAAACTTAATTATCCAGAGTTCTTCGAATACTCTGATGAGTTTCCTTACATTGTTGAAAAAAAGTAAAAAAGTTGTTCTATTTTTTTTATTTATTATTTTTTAATTATTCATGAGGCAGTAGCAATACTAGAGAAATTATTAAGATTAATCCACTTACAAAAATTAACGCTTGAATTATAGATTTCTTTAAATCTTCTTGTTTTAATATTTCGGGCATAAGTTCAGTGCTGGCTATATATAAGAATCCCCCACCAGAGAAAGCTAAGAAAAAGAAGTTAAAAACTTCTAAGACATCTGATAATGCAAATGCCAATAAACCCCCAAGTAAGGCAATCATTCCACTCAAAAAGTTAAAGAGAAGTGCCTTCTTTTTTGAAAAACCACCATATATTAGAATTCCAAAATCTCCTATCTCTTGAGGGAATTCGTGAAATAAAACGGCTAGTGTCACAATTACTCCACTTCTAGTTCCACTTAGAAATGAGACCATTATGATTATTCCATCCAGAAAGTTGTGGAGTCCATCACCAATCAAATTGAGAAGCGCAAAGCTTTTCACTTTAGTTCCCCTTGCAATCGACATGCCCTCACCTTCATCCACGCCGACATAACACATTAACTGGTTGTCCTTTTCGTGAGCATGCCCGTGAAACCAATAAATGAATCGCTCAATAATAAAAAACATTACAAAACCAAAAATAACAAATATAAATAAAAAATTCTCTGCAATTGCAGTACCTCCTGCGTTTAATTCTTCAAGGTGGTGAAGAGATTCAGGAATTAAATCAAATAATGCCGTTGCAAGTATTGTACCGGTAGCAAATGCTATTAGAATGAATAACATTTTGTCTAATGTTTCTTCTCTAATGGAAATCATAAATAATCCAATCAGACTCAAGCTACCAATAGCGATTATCATGATAAATCCTAACACTACTTCCACATTCATCATCTCTAAGTTTAGCTAGTAGCTATTAATTCTAAAATTTATGTTTAGAATAGAATTATTATAATTATATTTAAATGGATCGGAGTTAAAAGGAATTTGGATTCGCTTCTGTTTAAAAACAGGTGAAAATTAGAAAAAAAATTGGTTTTATTAAAGTTTTTTCAGTTTCTTCCGATTTAATGCTACAAGAGTAATTACAGTTACAAATAAAACCAGATACAATCCCATATATCCCGGAATTCCGCCTTCAGGAGGTGCGTTTGATCCCCCCAATGTTCTTGTTAGGGAACCTCCTTCGATACATGATGCAGTTACCCCAATTGTGGAGCCATTTTTGGTTATTACACTATACTCATAAATAAAAAATACCAAATCGGGTTGGCTATCATAGGCAGGGCTCTGGTCTATAGATCCGTTAACACTTACTACTACTGAAAAGATATAATGGGATGTGTTATCAGAAACTGCATGTGTGATTGAAACCTCAAGCATATTTGTGTTTGAATCGTATACCAATGACAAACTTTGCGGGGGGTGGGCTCTAGCATTTATGCCTGCGATGGTTAAGAATATAATAAATAAGACCGAAATCAAATAATAGAATTTTTTTTTAGGCATTTTTATCAGATTATTGGTTATGAACTCAACTTAAGAGAGTTATAGTTATAAATTTAATAATTTAATATTTAACTATTTACTTTATAATTTTAAAGCCCGTATGAAGGCTATATTAAGCGGTTAAAATGCCAAATCTTAAGGATAGTTTATAACCACTAACATAAGATATTTATTTAGCTCAAATATCCAAACCTTCAGTTTCACAGCCTAATAAACTTTTAATAAATAATAGTAAAAATTAAAAAGTGAAAATTACAAATTAAACTAATTCTGTGTAAATCAAATTATGATTCTTATGCGCAAAATTAAATTTAAGATAAATGGGTTGACTAAAAGCGCTCTGTAGATAATAGTGTTTTCATTGTTTTCGATCCAATTTTATAATCTTGTTCCGTCAGGAATAGCCGCAGATCCAGTAAGAATTGATATTTCAGTTAATGTTGCGAACGATATGATAAACAATAACATACTTTATCCCGATCTACTCGTTTTAGATGTAAGAGATGTTGGAGAATTTAATGTAAATCATCTGTATAACGCTACATTAATCCCACTTTCCGGACTCGAAAGTAGGTTAAACGAACTCGAACCTTATAATGATACGGAGATTATAGTATATTTTAGGAGTGGGAGCAGAAGTCTACAAGCAAGCAATATCTTAGTTGCAAACAATTTTACGAAAATATTCAATATGTTGGGGGGAATTAATGCTTGGATAGAGGCGGGTTACGACTATTGGTTAAACGAAGATGCAACGAGTATCGATTTCGCATTACCTGTATTTCTTGTTTCTATAATAGGAATACTTTTTGCACTGGTTATCATTTCTAAAAGGAGATGGAAGTTTACAGAGGCGTAATTGTACCTCTTTATCAATCTCTGTATTAATAAAACTTATAAAACTTAAAAATCTTGAGGACTTATGAAAACAACAATATATTACTTTACAGGGACAGGAAATTCGTTAAAATTGGCAAAAGATTTATCAGAAAAACTAAATGAAAGTGAGCTTGTGCCCATTGCAAAGGTTTGGGAGGATGATCACCATGCATCATCAAGTGAAAATGTTGGTTTAGTATTTCCTCTCTATTATGCCGGTTTACCTAAAATTGTTTACGATTTTTTAACCAAAATAGACCTTGCTAAATCCAATTATTTCTTTACGGTTGTAACCTATGCTGGAGATATTAACACCACCCCCTTATTACAAATAGAGACAATTTTAAACTCAAAATCGAAAACTTTGAGTGCTGGATATTATGTATTAATGCCTAACAATTATATCTTAGGCTACGATATTCACTCAGAAGAACGCCAAAAAGAATATTTTGAAAAAGCAAATAAGATAATTAGCGAGATTGGAAAAGCTGTTGAGAAGAACGATGTAAACTTGGATAAAGATATCTTTAAAAAGCGAAGAATTAAAAGCGAGAAATTTAATAAGAACTTTCGAGATACTGTTTATGAATCTGACAAATCCTTCTATGCTGAAGAGTCATGTACTAGCTGTGGTATATGTGCTAATGTATGTCCGGTAAATAATATCGCTCTTATAGAAGATAAACCCCAATGGAAACATAAATGCCAGCAATGTTTAGCGTGTATTAACTTTTGTCCTGAAAAATGTATTCAATTTGGAGATAAAACAGTAAAAACGCAAAGATATCACCATCCCGAAATTGAGGTTAAGGATTTAATCAATCAGAAAAATTAAATATCATTTAATTATTTTACTTTCGCTTTTTTAATTTTGGAATGAGCATTGGGACGTTCTCTTTGTATTTTTTATATTTTTCACCAAATTCTTTAACTAACTCTTTTTCTTCTTTCCAAGCAATCAAATAGTTTAATAAAATAACCAATGGAGTAAAAATTAATGAAAATAAGGAAGATAAAAGTAAAGATATTCCAATATGGGCTATTATTCCACCAACATATTGTGGATGTCTTATTAAAGAGTAAATTTTAGTTGAAACGATCCTTTCTGCTTTATGAGTTTCTGCTACTTTGAGTGAAGTTTCTCTTACGCTCCCAATTCCAAACCAAGCACCTATTAGAATAAAGGGTATAGAGATTATTAAATGAGATAATGGTATTAAGATATTTATAACTGGAACTGTAAAGCTTGGATTTTGTAAAAAGGGAATCACCAATCGTGGTTGAGGGGATAACCAGATACCAAACCAAAATATAAAGAAACCCCACCCTGAAGTAAGCCCGAGTATCCCGGTTATTTTATTCCCCTTATCTGTTCCATACTTTTTTTGAAATTTTAAATGTTCAACTGATAAAAAATGAAGTGGAACCATAAAGCACATACCTAAGATTGAAATTATAAACCATGAATACATTTTTATAACACTTTTTTTATCTAAAAATCAAATATCAAATCTCCTACACAATTTTCTTGAGAATGCAACAAGCACTCATTAATTTTTGGTTCAAGTCTATATTTAATACCTATAACATCCAACCAACAGCAAAGGCGATAAATAAGCCCACATTCATATTTTTCTTTCACTCCTATCCTTTTCATTCCTTCGTAGGCGAAACATTGTCCCATTTCCCAATGCAAGACATTGTGTTCAGGAAAAGTATAATTAAATTTCATGAAATCCCCTTTTAATATGGAAAAGCCATTGTCAATAAAATCTTTTAGCTGTTCAAACGATTCAATTTTAAAATCATCCATTCCTTGCGCCTTCAATATTCTTTGCATCTCAATTGGTGAAAGCGTTTTAATAGCTGCTTTATTTAGTTTGTTCGCAGTTTCAATACCGAATTCCTTGATACAGTTATAAAACCACGAGCCATCGTGAGTCATCCAACATTTAACGAGGAGTTCTTTTAACTGGTGCTTATTAAGTTGATCAAATAACGTCATGTTAACACTTTACTATTAACTATTCAAACTTAATTTATATTTAATATGCTTGAATAAAAGATTAATTAATATAAAAGCCTAAAAAAAATATCTCTACATCTACTTTTCTGTTTTTATCGATTTTTAACTTTTCGTGAAAGGTAAGTCTGAATGATTAAAAAAGTAATCCCAGATACTATTATAAAAACAAAGATAATGTATAAATTAACTTCTACAACAAAACCCGCTACGATTGGGGTTACCCCAAAACCAATACCTATAACTATCTCATTTATCATCGAGTATTTTGTGGTATTTTTAGTTGCTCCATAATCCAACATAATTTTCATAGATGTTCCGTGAATCAAACCGAAAAAAAGACCGGATATTGAAAAAATTATCGCAATATACCAAATATTCCCAACAAAAAAGATCGTAAAGGTTACTACGACGAGGGCTATTAAACCAGTAAACATCGAGATTTTTCGTTTATAAACACCCATTACATTAATCCAAGTCAAACCAATAAGTTGTGTCAATTGTATTCCTCCTTGGACGAGATAAGTAGAATGCGAATCTAGTAAATTTGTCTTTAAAATAACTGGGTATGTAAATAGGAAAATTGATTTCGAAGTCGCTAAGAAAATTATCCCGATCCAGGAGAATAAAATCGGAAAGCTCATCATTGTGGGTTTTGAATCCCTTTTGGAGAGCATTTTGAAATCTTCTTCCAATATGGGATTTTCTAAATGAATCTCTAGTTCTTCTTTTGTAATTTGGATCACGGAATCCTTATTTATAAAAAAACTAATTGGGATTAGTATAAAGGAGATAGATAAAGAAATAATCATAGAGATGTAATCATTCAAGAAAAAAGTCCAAATGTAGCCAAAAATGAGTCCAAATATAAATCCGAAATTCCAAGAAAAATTAAAGTTTCTGAAATTTCTTTTTGCTTTTTCA
>JABXKD010000131.1 GCA_013375475.1 Promethearchaeota archaeon | reverse complement strand
TATTATGTTTCTTCTATACTTTGATGTAATCATAATGTCTTACTTCGTTCTCACCTTCTTAATTAAAATTTTTATTCATTTATGTTTCTAATTATAATAGAACCTGTCCAAATAATCTAAAGGTGATGATTATTAATATAATTTTTTGATCTCCTTGACAATAGATTGGTTTGAGATTAGACGGAGAAGAAACCTTTTTTGGCGAAGATATTAATACACCAGAAGAATTCATTGAAGATCTGTGGCAGAGAGTCAATAACATGTACAGTTCAGCGATGGACGAAGAAGATAAAATGAACCAGCTCGCATTCATCACCACTTTTCTAATCGCTTTCAAAGGAAGACTGAATCGAGTCTGCGAAAATATATAGAAATTTGTTGCTTGCGTGATCGAAAACTAAAAAGATTTTTAGGGGATGTATTTTTTAATTGAAAATCAGTTGATATCTCTTCTTTTATAGATTATGAATCCAAGTAGGATTATAATTACTGTAAATATCAAAATAATTAGTAGAGAAATTTGTGGAGGTTGATAGTGAGTTTTTGCATAAATTTCGAATTCAGGAAATAACTCGTCGTATTCTACAGTATATATTCCCCAAGATAATAACCACCATGTCATTCCCTCAGGCAGCTGTGAGATAAAAGTTTCGTAAAGCCAAACGTATAAGTTTATGAAGTGGTATCCCAAATCATAATTATAAACTTGGAACGCCTCGTAATATGTATCACCATTTGGAGTTGGCATCATTAAAAAGGGTCTTACGATAAAGAACAGAAATATCATGATTAGTAATAGCATAAGGGGAATTACCGCGGTTGTTTTAGCGTTTTTAAACACCATTGACAATCCCATTGTAAGCGTTCCATAGAACACTATTACTATTAGGGAAAATATAAACTGCGTCCAAAAAAACGGGATTATATCGTTGAAAGGATATTTTAAAAACGCTATCAAACAGACAATTCCAAGGCTGACTACGCTTAATATTAGGTTATAAAAGAGCAGGGCGGTGTATTTTCCCCACATAATTTCTCCTCTTGATATTGGTTTGCTTACTAAGAGTAGCATAGTTCCCATTTTTATTTCTTCAGATATTAACGATGCTGAAGAGTATATCAATAGAAAAGGAAGCACAGTCATATAAGTAAAAAAAATGTGCACCATTCCTATTAGTTCGTTTAGAGAAGATTGATCGTTTAAAATTGAAGCATCCTGAGAAAGCAGCCAAACAATTGGTAAAATTATCATGAAAATAATACCAAAAATAAATTTCCATCGGCTGAAAAGATCAATAAAAAGAGTTTTTTTGAACACTGTCAGAAGAAGATTAAGGTGTTCTTTAAGAGAATTGAATAAGTTAGAAATTGTAAATTTCGGCTTTGCTTCTGCTTTAATACTTACAGTTTCAGATTTTGCTTCCAAAGGCTATCCATCTCCATTCTTCATTAAATTAATAAAAACCTCTTGTAACGAGGCTTCAGGCTGGTAAAAACTCTTAAGTACTATTTTTTCGCGAGCAATTAGATTCGATATAATTTCTTGAAGTTTTTCTCCTTGATTATGGACAACATGGATTTTGGTATCTTCCTCACTTATCCACGCCCTTAACACACCCTCGGCTTGTTCTAATTCGCGTAATACCATCTGATTTCCGTTTGTGTCTATGATAAAGAGATCACTCGATGATGAATAAGTATTTTTAATGTTTTGGATTGTGTTTATTAGAACTATCTTACCATCATTAATTATCGTGACATTTTCGCACATCTGTTCAATTTCAGATAAAATATGACTTGAAACGAAAATTGAGATATCTTGAGCGAGTTTTTTCACATATTCTATTATCTTCTTCCTCCCAATAGGGTCCAAGTTAGTCGTTGGTTCGTCTAATATTAGTAATTTCGGGTCGTGGATTAATGTCGAAGCTAATCCCACTTTTTGCTTCATGCCGCCAGAAAATTTAGATATAGGCTTCTTTTTCTCTTCGGACAATTTGAAATATTCCAATAATTCTTCTGTTTTGTTTATCGCGTCTCTCTTTTTTAATCCGAACAATCTCGCAGTATATAATAAATATTCGTGAGCAGTCATATTACCATAAAAAATAGGATCCTGAGGGAGAAATCCAATCATTCTACGTGCTCTTATTGATCCCGCTTTCAATCCTCTAACGTACGCTTCACCACTTGTAATTGAAATAGCTCCCATTAGCATGTTGATAGTTGTCGTCTTCCCAGCACCATTCGGTCCCAAAAAACCATGAACACCGGGCTCGACCCTTAGATTAATGCAATCAACCGCCCTTGTTTGTTTTGAGCGTTTGTCGTAGACCTTAGTTAAGTTTTTAGTCCAAATTTCATAATTTCCTTTCAATTGCTTTTCATCTCCTTTAGATCACCTTATTTTATGGAATATTGACCTGAAAAATTCTGAAAATAGTATATATGATTCCTATGTTCACCATGAAGAATAAAAAGAAAAAAAGGAATCCAAATATAACATAATGAAGAAATCCTAATTGTGCATGAAAATTGTAAAATATAATAAAGTTCAGAGCTAATAGCAAAGTTAAGTTCACAATTAACAGCGATATTTTAAACTTAACAAAGCGGCGATGTAGAAATAACAAGATTAATTCATTTCCAGAAAATAATAATAACATTAAGCCAAAAATAAGCACTATTACTGAGACTCTCAAATCTGTGCTCAATTCAACCAGGAAAAAGCTTAGTAATATAAAGATCAACCCGAATAGTGCAAATGTAATTAGAACAGCAACATTCCATGAAAAATTATTACTTTTAGTTATAATTCTCGATTGAACTTTATCCTGATGTCTCTTATTGTAAGGTACATAATCAGTCATTGAGAGTAAAACGAAAACTCCCGTTATTGTAATAAAACCTATACTATAGAAAAACCACATCAAAGAGATAAATAACGACAAACCCCCAATATAAAACGAATTAAAACTAATCAATAAAGCAGTAAAAAAAAGCGCAATAATTGAAAAATAAGTAACAATAGCTTTGAACGCTCCTTTATAATTTGACCATAGCTCATCAGAAATATATATTTTAGGCGTACCCTTTTGCCTTAATTCTGATATCATCGTATTAGCATCTCCTACTTCTTCAAAAATCTGAGTTATTCTGTCAGACGTTAGTTGGTTATTGTCCTGGTAATCCATAATTAACTCTCTTATCTCGTTGTCAATTTCATTAAGGATAAAGTCCTTTTCCGATTTTTTTAACCAGATCGGTAACTTTTTTCGAGTTGTATTAATAAATATTGTCAATTGTTCCTCAATGTGAGTACCCGGACTAACATCCTTTAAAGAAACTTTATGTTTTTCAGGATCGTTTTTAGAACTTCTTGATGTGCTGTCTGTAAACTGTGCAGTATAGGACTGTTTTTTGATCATTCTCTTGTGCAAACTTACATATGTTTGATATTGTTCGTACCTATTCTTCATATTGAAAATCTGATAAATTTTATAATTACTGGTGATAAGAACAATAGGAAATCCTAAAATTTGCAAACCTATCAAGAGAAATACTATTACTTCGAAATTTTCGATTCCACTTTGGTGCCTGTAATCCATATAAATATATAATGCCGAAAAAGAAAAAATTAGAAGAAATTCTATTGATATCAAAATTCTATGTAGGATTTCAAGCTGGTCTCTTAATTTTAACCTTATTAGTTTAATCACAAAGATGATCAAACAGAAAATGCAATAGAAATATCCCATAGGATTTGGGGTTTCAATTGGAGATACGGTAATTGCTGATAAGAGACAGAAGGAAATTGCTCCAGCTAGCCAAATTAAAGCCCAGATCACTAAAAATCTTGCATTTACAGGATTTTTTATCGAATTTTTTTGAATGTATGCAAGATTAGCGAATTTATTATAAAATCGAGTCATTCTTGCTTCATAAGGCAAATACCCATGGGTAGACAAGTAAAAAAATACTAATGAGATTACTAAGCCAAGCGAAATGTAAAATATCAATATATAAATTCTCAAATATAAGCTTAGGAGGTCCAATTCTATTCCAAAAACCATAAAGGAGTAAGAAAATGGAAAAAGTAGCGAGAAAAAACATGAGAGAAACGCAATTTTCAAGTATCTGAGATAATATGGATATAATTCATTACTGATAAACACTCGAGGGGTGCTCCTCGCAGTGTATTTATTCGCTATTATTTTCGGGTCTCCAATTTGAGAAATGGCTATCTGTAAATCTATCTCGTTTGGACTCTTATTTTCGGTGTTTTCTACTGCTTTTTCCCAGATATGGTCCTCAATTTCATCTAAAATCTCGTTTAAATCCCTTTTATTTAACCTAATCCAGAGAGGAAGATTTTTTTTAATCTCACATAAATATTGATTAATTAGTTCAGCTTCTCTTATTAATTCAGGCGCCACTTCTTTATCCTCCACTGGTATTTTTTTGAAATTCTCCTGGTCCTAAACCACAAATATTACATGGTTTTTCCAACCTATCTTTCAGATCTATTCTATTCGAACAGTTAGGGCAGAAGGAATACTTCTCAGATTTTAAATTAACTTCCATATCGCTTATCCCCGATATTGAATTGATGAATCCAGAAAAAAATCCCATTAAGCGATTATGGACGTTAATTCCTGTTCTTGTTATGATGTTATAACTCCGGAGTCTTCCGTTAAATTCCTTCTTCTCCGTTTCTACTAATCCATCACGCTTTAACTTTCGCAGAATCGGATACAATGTCCCCTCTTCTATAATTAGCATATTTTTTGTCTCCCTTTTTACTTCTCGAACTAGTTTATATCCATAAATGCCCTCCTCACCCCATTGCTTAATTACGGATAATATAATTAATTTTGAAATTCCCCTTACAATTTCCGATTCAAAACTTTCAAGATATTCTCTGAATACTTCCGAATTGATCAAGGCTTTTGGATTGTAGGTTTTTACATGTTTTATCATGATTGTTTTCAACTATAATTTTAAAATTTTTTAATATTGAATACTGTTTATCTCGATATACTATACATTGCATAGTATCTGTTTTATTTAAATCTTCTGTTTGAGAATGAAGCAAGTTTAGAGCCAAAAAATAGTCAAGTAATCAAACTACGAGGTCTTAAATAAAAGATTCAGAAAAACCAGATTATATTTATCAAACTTAATAAAAGTTATATGGATAAAAATGTAAATAATATTATATTTGACGATTATTCTAAAGTGAGTAGATTCTCTAAAAAAGACTATGAGCGATATTATACTACAAATCGAAAAATTAGGAAAGAATTATGGTAAATTTGCGGCATTAAATGATATTAGCTTCTCGGTTCGAAAAGGAGAAATCATCGGATTGGTAGGACCGAATGGAGCGGGCAAAACTACAACTCTTAAATTAATTGCCCGTTTGATCAGACCAAACTCTGGAGAAATTTTAATTCAGAATCTCAACGGTGAGATGCAAAATATTCACCAAAAATCAAGCAACTTAATTGAAATGGGTTATCTGGTCGATATTCCTAATTTTTATAATACAACCCCTTATGTTTTACTTAAACACATAGCGAACATTAGAAATTATTCTAAAGGTAACGTAAAATCACGGATTGATGAGCTTCTTAAGAAATTTAATCTGCATCAGTGGAAATATAAAAAAATGAAGAATTTTTCGAAGGGAATGATTCAGAAAGTCGGTTTTCTTGCGTCGATCATCCACGAGCCAGAACTCATAATTTTAGACGAACCCCAAACAGGGCTGGATCCCGGTGCTCGAATCAAAATTCGGGAATACCTAAGATTGCTTCAAAACGAGAAGAAAACAATCCTGATTTCATCTCACCTGCTGAATGAATTGAGAGAAGTTTGCGACAAGGTTGCTTTGATAAATCAAGGGACTTTAATCGGATTTGATACTCTTGATAATTTAGAGCGAAATTTCAAAATTAAAGTTATTTTTTGCGAGATTCTAGAACCACTCCCTCAAGAAAAAGCAGAAATTTTGATTGAAAAATTGTATCGAGATTTAGAATTATATTTAGAAAAGGAAATGGTTGATACTAATAATAGAGAGGCAATCACGTATACTAACAAATCTAAAACTTTTAAAATTCGTTATGATGGTTTAGAAGCTTCCAGAAGCGAAATTTTAACTATATTATCGTCTAAATTTAAGTCAGATTTTACAATAAGTTCTTTTTCCGAACCAAAGAGTTCTCAATTCGAGAGCCTATATTCTCAAACACTAGACCAGAATCGTAATGAAAAACTAAATGGAGCTGAATAATTAATGGAAGGACTTAATAAATTTAAAAATACCCTTAGACCGGTCCTATCAACGATATCCCTTGAGTTAAAGCTTCAAAAAAAGAAATTTATTATATTTTCAATTATAACGATTATTTTTTTCTTTTTAAATAGTGTAATTCCTTATGTTTTTATCATATTTACGAACTTACCTTATTCTCAATTTGTTTTATATAATAGTGGAATCGCATTTTTTATGACAATTCTATTCTTAACTACAGGGTTCTTTTTTTCAGGTATTATTTGTACTGAATATAAAAAGAAAACGGGTTTAACGTTGCTTCCTTTAATTGATAGGCATAGTTTAAT
>JABXKD010000130.1 GCA_013375475.1 Promethearchaeota archaeon | reverse complement strand
CGCCGCAGTATATAACAGTTTAGTTCGTATGGCACAAGACTTCTCTTTGAGATATCCTTTAATCCATCCTCAAGGAAATTTCGGATCAATTGACGGAGACCTTCCCGCTGCTATGCGATATACCGAAGCAAGATTAGCACAAATCGCTAACGAACTGATTGAAGATTTGGATAATGAAACGGTCGACTTTCAACCAAATTTTGATGAGAGTCTACAAGAGCCAGTATTTTTACCTGCTAAATTGCCAAATATGTTAATTAACGGTACAAAAGGAATCGCTGTAGGTATGGCTACCTCAATGCCTCCTCATAATTTAACAGAAATTTGTAATGGAATTATGGCTACGGTAGAAGATCCTGAAATATCCGTTGAAGAACTTATGGGAATAATAAAAGGACCGGATTTTCCAACAGGAGGAAGTATCACGGATACAAATGGTATTTATACTGCTTATACAACAGGTTCGGGAAATTTAACTTTAAGAGGAACTGTTGAACTTGAGACCAAAGGGAATAAAAACAGCTTAATTATCACTGAGATTCCCTATTTAATTAACAAAACAGTTCTTGTAGAATCTATTGCCAAACTTATAAAAGATGGAATCCTTAAAGATGTTCGGGATTTGAGAGACGAATCAGATAGAAATGGAATGCGAGTTGTAATAGATTTAACTAAAAACGCCCAACCCGTTATAATTAAAAATATCTTATTTAAAAGAACAAGGCTTCAAACAACAATTAGTATAAACAATTTAGTCTTAATCAATGAAGGTAAACAACCTAAGATTCTTACCTTAAAAGAATTAATCGATGAGTTTATAGAGCATCGTCTCAAGGTTATTTATAAACGGACTCAATTTTACCTTAAGAAAGCTAAAGCGAGATTACATAAAGTTGAGGGTCTTTTAATCGCTTTAAATAACATAGACGATGTCGTAAAAATTATTAAAAGCGCTAAAGACACAAATGATGCGAGGGACAAGTTAAAAAAGGCTTATAGTTTAAGTGATATTCAAGTCCAAGCAATATTAAGTATGCCGCTTTCACGATTGACTAATTTAGAACAACAGAAATTAGTTGATGAAGAACAATCTCTGAATGAAAGTATAAAAGAATTAGAAAAGATTTTGAAAAGCAAAAAGATTCGATTAGATATCATTAAGCAGGAATTAACGGAACTAAGCAAAAAATACGGGGACGAAAGAAAAACAAAAATCGAAATTGTAGAACAAAAAGAAATTGTGAGGCAAGATTTAGTTAAAAACGAACCTACAATGGTAATTTTTACTAAAAATCAGTACATTAAAAGAATCTCAGTGGGAGACTATCGCGCCCAAGGTCGGGGGGGACGTGGAAAAAAAGGAATGACTATTCGCGAGGAGGATATTATTGACGATCTTTTTGTTTGTTCTACTCACGATACAATCCTAAATTTCACATCTAAAGGTCGAGTTTATTCAATAAAATGTTTTGAAATTCCCGCACAGCAACGCACTGCTAGGGGAAAACCTATAATTAATTTAATTCCACTACAAGATGGAGAAAGAATATCCGAGATGATTCCCATTCATAACTTTAATACAAATGAAATGCTTATTATGACTACGAAAAATGGAATCATTAAGAAGTGTCCTTTAAGATTATTCGCCAAATTCAGAGGTACGGGCGTTAAAGCTCAAAGGATTCGACCGGGTGACGAATTAATTAGCGTCAAAAGACTTTCAAACGAACTCCAAGACATTTTTATTGCAACTAAGCTGGGTTATGCGGTAAGATTTGACGAATCAGAATTGCGAGAATTAGGGCGAACATCACTAGGTGTGAAAGGAGCAGAGTTAAGGGAAGGAGACGAAGTAATTGATAGTTTACTCGTTAATGACGATAATATAATTTTAACCCTGACCGAAGGGGGTTATGGACAAAGAACCTACCTCAAGGAATATAGAAAAACAGGGCGTGGGGCAAAAGGTGTAAAAAATATAACTTTAAATCCCATAAAAAAAGATAAAGTTATTGCGATAAAAATTGCGAAACTTATGGATATTTTGATCGGAACCGAACAAGGACAAGTCATAAGGGTGCCTGTAGACTCGATAAGAATTACTCATAGAAAAGCTAAAGGAGTTAGAGTCATAAAACTTTATGCTAATGATTCAGTTGTTGCGATTGGTAAGTGTGAAACACAAATCAAAGACAATGAAGAAACAATTGAAGAAAACGATAAAGAAACTTAATGTGTTATAATCCTATTAGAATTTTATTCTTTAAGATATGGGATTAAACATAAAAATATAAAATCAGTTTTCCCAATATTTGTTATTCCATGCTTCTCATATGGGGAAATATAAATTACATCCCCATTTTCAACGATTTCTTCCATCCCAGAATCGTTATAAAACTTACCCTCACCACTCAATATATAAATTTCATGGTCCTGGGGGTGACTATGAAGTGGTACCTCCGTTTTAGGCTTAATTTCAAAATGTCTCATAGCAAAATTATTAGCTCCATCGTGCTCCTTATCAATTAGCCACCTAACATACACATTTTCTACTGGAGTGCCATCGACTAATACTGCGGGTTTATTTTCCACTTGTTTATAATTTTTTTTTCGCATTATTGTAGTAATTATTCATCTAATAAAATTTTTTGAATAAATTTATATTATTGATGATTTTAAAAATCAATAGCAAAAATCCATAATATTAATAGAAGTTATAATTTAATATTAAAAAAGAACCTAAAGGTGAAACTAACTTATGGTTGAAAAAATTCGTCTACAAGCTGATGAGTTAGGGATAACTCAACTACGTAAAACTGTGCTTTATGGACACCCAACCCATACTAGACGCACATTTAGTAGGGTAGTACCAAATTTTGATAAGGAAATGCGAGACTATCTTACACAATTCGATCCAAGTGTTATTGAAGGTAGAGCTGGTGGGTTGAAAGCCCATACGTATTATTTATTAGCTCCTCAATTAAAAGTCTATATTGAGGATACAACTAAATTAACAGGTTGGGCTGACAAAAATTTAAGTCATGCTCTTAGAATTACTATATATACTGATAGCGATGAATATCTTCGAGGAATTGCCAATCTTTTAAACCAATTATGGGATGGTAAAATTCTTGATAATATAGTTTGGAAAAAAATTCAAAAAGAGTATAAGGTTAATAAAGAGGATTGTATCGCCACTTGGAAAGAGTTGCTCTAAATGAAATGAAAAGAACATCAATTTCTCCTATCCAAATGATGATGCAAACCTTAAATTTTTTTTATTTTTAGATGTTCCCTAAATTTTTAAATTAATAAAATAATATCATATATTATGTCGACAGAATACAATATAGGTTTTGATTGTTCTCACCAGAATAAATTAACTATTGAGGATCCAGGCTTTAATGATTTTATAGAATATCTCTTCAATTCAGATTTAAAATTGGGAAAAATTGAAGCAGGAATCACATACGAAAAATTATCGGACTACAATGTGTTTATAATCGGAGTTCCTGTTGCTAACGCTTATATTGATTCCAAAGAGATTGAATATTTGACCAATTATGTTAAAGATGGAGGATCTCTTTTAGTCGTAAACGATAAAGGAGGAGACCTCGAAAATTGCAACAATTTAAACGACCTAACTAACATTTTTGGCATTGAATTCAATCCCGATCAGCTTTTTGACAACGAAAATTTTTCAAAAGACATTTCTCGTCCAATAATAAAAGATTTTACAACGCATTTTATTACGCGAGATATCACCCAAATTATTCACTCTAATGGATGCACTATAGAGGTTGATAAATCAGTAGAAACCGAAGATATCGATGTTAGTGCTATAGCGTTCTCATCTGAAGAATCCGCTTGGCATAAAATTTTTGACGGAGAAGATTGGTTTGACGAACCCGTAGAAAAAGCTCCTATAATTGCTATAGGTCATTATGGTATGGGAAAAATCGTAGCTATTGGAAATTTATCCCTATTTTCGGGATTTCACGCTTTATACGGTATTCATGCTGCCGATAACTTCAAATTGATTTCCAACATAATTTCTTGGCTTATGAATAAAGCTCATTCTCAAGAAGCACAATTATCGCAACCGATATACACCACAATTCCAATTGAACAAGATCTATATTATTGGATGAAAGAAAAACTTGAAGAAGAAAGATGGAAAAATGTCGAAGAAGTCGTAAATTTTGCGCTTAAAGTAGTTAAATTTAGGATGAGAAAACAAGACAGTCCAGAAGAACAATAATTTTATTTGAATTGAAATTAAGGTATTTAAAATGATTCAAACGAATAAAGAAGAAATTTTAATCGGATTATTATCAGATACGCATGTCCCTCAAAGAACTAAAAGTGTGCCAAATGTTGTGATAGATGATTTTAAAAAAAGAAATGTCGATTATATATTTCACATGGGAGATTTCACTTCTTTTGAAGTCTATAAGAATCTCATTGACACATTTGGTAAAGATAAAGTTATAGCCGTTCGAGGCAATATGGACTTTGACTCTAATCTAAAAAAAGCACTACCCGAATCATTAGAATTTAAAATTTACAATTTTAAAGTCTTAATGCTTCATGGAATGGGCGGTCCAAACATTATAATAAAAAGATTGATTAAGAAACTAGATCTACTCAATTCAGATTACGATATCGTAATTTTTGGGCACACTCATAGACCAGTAAATGAAAAATCCAACGGAATACTATTTTTTAATCCCGGAACTACAACACCCATAGATAACAAATTCACTGTCATAAGTTCTTATGGATATTTAAGATTTTCAAATGGAAAAGTAGAGCCTGAAATTATCTATCTGTAATAAAAAAGGAATATTTTTTCTAAAATGGGTCTGATTCCGTTGACTTTCCGCTCAACTTCTTATAGTGATTTAACACAGCCTGTCGAGCAGCGTAAACAAAAGCTCTTTTTACGTTAACCCCGGTAATAGCTATGGTTTCATAAATTAAGCAATGGTTAAGTTTTGCGGTGTCGAGTACTTGCCTTAACTTAGAAATCTCTACTATATCTTCTAAATCTCTTTTGTTTGCTAAAACTACTATTGGCACTTCAGGTGGATCGAAGGGTTTAGCTGGGATTAATTTATTTCCATAAAATTTAAGGAGTTCTTTAAGAGACCATATATTTTCTCCCCATTGATCTATTAGACTGTCCCAGGTGAATATCACGGCGTCAGTGCCTTTTAAAACCGTTTGGCGCTGGAATTTATGCCTGCGCTGCCCCGCAACTGTGTAGACTTGAAAAACTACATTAGATACTCTTGCTACCACGCGATCGAAAAACAGGGTTCGTCCAGTCGGGTCTTGAATCTGTTGCATATCTCCACTTGCAAGGCCTTCTCGATTATAAACCCATTCTAATGCCGTGGTTTTACCACCGAGAGATGGACCATAAAAACAAATTTTAAAGACTAAAGTACCGTCTCCTCGTCTACTTGGCAATGGTTATGACCTCTTTTACAATAAAAATCAAGTTTGATTTTATAAACTAATAATAATAATTATTTATTAAACTTTGTAAATCAAAAAGTTTTTTCTTCTCAGTTAGCTCTAATAAAACGGGTTATGATATTTACTACTTTCTGGAGAATATATTGTTTTTTCTTTAATTTCCTTATCAATCAATCCCTCAATGTGACATAAATATTCATATTCATCCTTCACACAGAGTGTAATTGCAACTCCGAGTTTATTCATACGAGAGGTCCTTCCAATCCGGTGGATATAATTTTCTGGATATTTTGGAATGTCGTAATTAAAAACATGAGATATATTATCAATGTCTAATCCCCTAGCCGCTACATCTGTTGCGATGAGCAAATTTATCCTATGATCCTTGAAAGCTGCTAGAATCTTTTCTCTCTGAAATTGAGATAAATCTCCCGAGATGAGATCTACTTTGTAATCGAAGTTATTTAAGGATTTTAACTTGTTGCTTAACCATGTAGCTGTTCTCTTTGTATTAACGAATACAAGAAGGTGTGTAGCCTTTTCTCTTCTAAGAATCTTGAGGAATGTTTTAAACTTATCCCTGTATTGTTCAATCATATAATAGAACTGTCTGGTATTTCCAACAGTTAAGTTGTCTCTACTTAAATTTAAGAATTTGAATTGATTTTTAGAATATTTCTTCACTAATTCTCGAATTCCGTTGTCAAAAGTAGCAGAGAAAAGCATGAATTGGTACTCGCTATGAATCTGATCTAAAATGTACTTCACATCGGGAGTAAACCCCATGTCAAACATTCTATCAGCTTCATCAACGACAACAAATCGTATATCGTTTAATCTCAGCTTTTTCCTCTTATATAAATCGATTATTCTTCCTGGTGTTCCGATAATAATGTTTATGCCTTTTTCTAATTGTGTTATTTGATTATTTATCGAAACGCCCCCATAAATTGGAAGCGACCTTACTTTTGGGTTTCCTAAATCTCTGATTACTTCGTATATTTGTGTCGCTAATTCCCTAGTTGGGACTAAAATTATAGCTTCATTACGCGTGTAATTCAAACTTTCGATTATGGGAAGTACAAAAGCTAATGTTTTACCGCTACCAGTTCTCGCTTGAGCCATAATATTTTGGCCCTTTAAAATTAAAGGAATAGCTTTTTGTTGGACGGGTGTTGGTTTAACAATTTTATT
>JABXKD010000012.1 GCA_013375475.1 Promethearchaeota archaeon | reverse complement strand
AAGCCGTAGATGTACCTGTCATTATTGGTTGTTCCGGAAATAAAGAAAAAGATGTTGAGATGTTTAAAGCCACGGCGGCTGCCACCGAAAGCGAAGTTTTAATGTTATCTGCAGCAGATAAAGCGACTTGGGAGGAAGTTATTCCGTTGGCAGTTAAGTACGATCACAATTGCTTACTCTGGACCAGTCTGGATTTGAATAATCAAATTAAGATGAACAAAGACGCTTTGGAGCTTGGACTACCGCGTAACCGGATTGTAATGGACCCTACGTGTGCCACTTTAGGCTACGGAATGGAGTACTCTTTCAGCATTTACCAGAGAATGCGTATAGCGGGTTTATTAGGGGAAACTGACTTAGCGTATCCAATTAGTGGTGGAACAACTAACGCATGGGGTGCCCGCGAAGCTTGGATGAGTGAGAAGCAAGCACCTCAATGGGGAAAGAGAGCATACAGAGGACCGATATGGGAAATCATAAATGCGTTATCTCTGAGCTTAGTAGGCCTAGACTTAGCAATGTGTTTTCATCCGGTAGCGGCTAAGCACGTGAAGGATATAACGAAACAGTTCTTTGCTGAAATTCCTAAAGTAATGGAAGACAAAGGCTATTACGATTGGGTTTCAGCAAGAATTAAACATTAATTTTATTTTTATTTTTAATTCAACCTAACTCAAGTCAAATTTTTCATTCTTCTAATCCTGTATTCAACTAGAATTTTTCCCATTATTTCATCAACTTTCTCAAAATTAGTAAAACTCTCTTCCAAAGATCGAAACTCCTTCGAATGATTTAAGTGTTTAATATGTAATAGCTCATGAAAAAGTACCAGCTTGATAACTTCTTTAGGAGTATTTTTGAAGGTGCTTGATATAGAAATTTCATTTTTCAATTGACCCTTTGAACTTTTAAGATAGTATCCTCCCCTTCGGTATGTAGATCTTTTACTCCATTTAATTTTGACAGATTCAAGCAATTTTGTTTGTTCGGAATTAAAAGTTTTAAATACATATCGATATTCTTTCTTTAATTCATCAGCTAAATCCCTGAGTTCTTCTTCAGTTAGTAACTCCGAATTTTCGAATGTGAGGGGACGACGCGAGAAGGTTATATCTTTGAACAACAGTGAGTATGGGACACGATATACGCGGGAATTTGTTGTATCTAAAACGGTGACTGTCCTTTTATTCTTTCTAACGATACTCCCTTTAGCCCCTTTTCCTCTAATTGGAAAGAAAACACTCTCTCCAATGGTTAGATCGTTTTTATCTATCAAAGTAGAATCCAGTCATTTCTTTTTTATTTAAAATTTAGAATGTTATTTATTTTTGTTGACTGAGATTCTTTTTCTTTTTATTGACCTATTTAGTAATGAACTCTATCAAGAATTTAGATTTAAATTAATTGTAGAGGGTTATATATTATTCACTGAGATTAATATGTTACCTTAAAAAAAAAATAAAAATATAATTTATTCTTTAGTCTTTACCTTAACACATTTAATTTCCCAAACGAAAAAGTAGGCAATTGGTACGAGAAATAAGCCTCCCAATACGATAAGAATAATTATCTCATCCAAGTCGGCTGGTAAGCCAATTAGCGTTATTAGCGTTATTAGCGCTATCGCTATTAGCGCTAGCGTTATTAGAGTTTGCTTATTGTCACGTTTCCCGGAAATTTCCCGGGGTCGTGGCGCTTTCATTAAGAATATTGAAATCCAAGTTAAGATGCTAAAGTAGGCAGAGTGCCATATTAGATAATAAAAACCCCAATCGCGGTACTCTAGCGATGTTTGTGTTCTAATTCCCAAGACATCAATTATCGCTTGTAATCCAGTTTTAAGAGGAGGTAACCCCGATTCTAATATATCTAACGATCTGGCCCACATTCCCGGTAAAGTAAAGATCCACCTGTACATACAATAAACCACGCACCAAACTGCAATTATTATCGCAGAATACTTCATTATTCGTAACCGTTCTGCTGCTTCCTTATCTTTTATCGAGAGAACACGGCGCAGTTGAATAATAGCGAGTGGGAGTATTGACAGGAACCCAATCCCCCACAATGTCTCCATGATTGTACCCCCTATTACAAAACCGGAGATGTTATCCCATGTGTCAAGGGGTTGTGCTATAACTATACATACTACTAGGATATAGGGAGTCTTTGTTATGAATGACTTGAATTTATTAGTACTTGCGTCGTCGGTAGCAGGCAAATAAGTATTAAATCGTAACATCGCATACGCAATTAATCCCGCGAATGAAACTTCCGCTAACGTGTTCGGTATTCGGAAAGTATATAGTGTGGCCCAAACACTAATCGCTCGATATGCAGAAACTACCGTAAAGATTACACCCATAATTCGCATCCATTTCCGATATGTTGAATCCTTTCCATCCCTTGGAATCAGGGATCGTTTGTAAACAACTGCACAATACACCAGGCCCATGACATTAACAATCACCATAACCGCATACCAAGGGATTGCCCAAGCTGTGCTAAAATCTTGTGTTAAAATTTTTGTCATCTCTTTTTTTTAATTGCTGTGGATATATGACATCTTTAATTTTTTAATTTTTTAAGATGTGCATTAAAATTTTGTCGTTATTCTATATAAAGCTTTTCGATGTATAATCGCGCTCATTTTTAAACCTTAATATAATATTGAAGTAGAAAATATTCGAAGCTTTTCAAGAGCTGAGAGAAAAAGTGTTTATGAGGTTGGTTTTGTACATATTTATGGGGGGACTGGATCAGCGCAGTTTGCAAGCATGATGGATTACCATACTTGTTTTGGTTTTCCGTTTTTTATCTCCCAATAGATGACGATTTAATAAAACTTACAATAAAAATTAAGAAACCTATTCTTTTTTAATTCTAATGAAATAATCTTCTCCTTCAATTTTAAACTCGATAATTGAATCTCCGTGTTTTTCTATATAGCGCTTGATATTTTCGCCAGATTCACCAAAATCTCCCGAAACTTCTAATACATCACCAGTTTCCATTTCATTTAATTTTTTTTTAGTCTTGGCGACGGGTAATGGGCAAACCAAACCATCGAGTTTCAAGTTATATGTTTTACTCATGATATATCATCTCTATTTGATCTAACTAAATAAAATATTATCAGCTTGGACACACATATCAACGAATCCATTCATAGTGGTAACTTCAATTCCTTCAACCAATTCATTCGCAGAAACTCCTCTGGCTTTCGTACAAACTCCACAAGCTTTGACAACTCCGCCTTCTTCAATCACATCTTTAAGCCATTTACCGACGTTATCGTATGATGAAGGATTTTGATTTTTTTTACCTACGAATACGCCATCTTCAACTAAAAAGATGTTAATTTTATGTCCCTCTAATAAGGAAGTATAGGCGAATCGCAACATCGTATAGGGCCTTTCAGAAGTATAGGCAGCGTCTCCAATTACAACCGTAAAAACTTTTATCTTATCTGTCATGTTAGTTTATTGTAATTTTAATTTTAAGTGCTTAGTTAATGGATTCAAATTAATATTCAATTATTAATTTTTTCGTATTAATTTATTAATTTTCTCGATAAATTATTTATTATTGATAAAGTAATACTTAATTAGAAACAATTGATATTTTAGAGATCATAAAATGTATATTGAATATCTAAGAAATTTCGTTAAATTAGTGAACTATAAAAGCTTTTCTGAGTTAGCTCGCGATCTTCCCATCTCTCAAAGTACGTTATCTCATCAAATATCTCAATTAGAGAAGGATTTTGGGGTTATTTTGATAAATAGGAGCACAAAGAAGTTTGAAATAACCGAAGCTGGAACAATTTTCTTAGATCACGCTCAAAAAATTATAGATTTATTCGATTCGTGTGTAAAAGAGTTAGCAAAGTTTAGCGATATTCGTTATGAAGATATTGTAATCTCAGCATCAACGACTCCTGGATCTTATATCCTTCCTGGGGAAATTGCTGAATACCGAGACAAAAATCCTAACGTAAATTTTAAGATTATGATCAATAATTCGCGAAAGTCAATAGAAAACATCGTTAAAAATTTAGCAGATTTTGCTGGTATAGGCAGTTTTTTAAATTATAGGAAGGATGAATTCGATTTCATCAAAATTGGAGAAGATCAACTAAAATTTATCTGTTCTCCTAACCATGAATTACTAAAAGATATTAGTGGGTTAGTGAATTTCTCAGATCTGGTTAAATTTCCTTTTGTTTGGAGAGAAAAAGGTTCAGGGATGAGGAGTGCTTTTAAGAAGCAATTTCCAGATTACAAAAAGTTAAAAATTAAACTCGAGATGGACGACAACGATTCTATTATCTCAGCAGTAAGCGATTCAAATTACATAAGTATAATAAGTGAAATCATGGCGAATAAAGCTGAGAAAGCAGGGTTGATTAGAACTTTGGAGCTAAGTGATCGCCCTTTAGTAGTTAGGAGAGACTTATATTTCATTAAACCTAAGGGAAAGGAGTTAAGTAAATTAAAAGAAGATTTTTGGGAATATATAAAAAATAAAGCAAAAAAGAGAGAGTAATTTAACACAAATTTTTTTTTAATTATTTGACCAGAGATAAAATAAAAAAAAATGGTGGATTTTATGAAAATCTTATTTGACTAACGTTCCCGTTTTATCAAAATTAAGGAAGTAACTTATTTTTGCTTTGAGCGGATAGAGTCCTTCTTTGAATAAAGTGTAGAGAAAGATTGCGATGAATATGAGAGAACCTAGTCCTGGAGCAAAATTTCCGACGACATTGACTACAGTTGATTGGGGATCGAATGAAAAAATCGTAAATAGCAACGAGCCAACCGCAATAATAATAGAAATAAATGAAATGATAGCTGCCGCCTTTTTACTTACATCTAAATGTATCGGACCTATATCTAAATGAAAATGTTTAGGTTGAACTATAATCGATAAAATTGAATGGTTTATCACTTTATCTTCAAAATCAATATAAACATGTAAATGTCTTCTATCTCCTTCCTTTTTGTCTTTTTTACTCCGTTCCTTATTTTTGACTGGTAGAACCGAAAAAATCATAACGGGTGGATTTACTGCATCTTTACTTACTTCTACTTTACCAAATAACGGATGAACTTCAAATCCTTTCCCTTCTACTCTCAGATTCAAAATAGGAGGTTCCTTTTTTGTTGTTTTAATTACAAAAGAGGTTTCAAACACAGTCTTACCCTCCTCGTCTACAATTTTCAATTCTTTGTGCGATAAGTAAACGTAAAATAAGTAACTCGTTTGTTCCATCATGACTGAATAGTACTGGAGACCCATATTTATTTCGTAAACCCTTTGTTTTGGTTCTTCAACAATAGGTTCTCCTCTAGGTGCTCCTCCTAATACCCTTTCTTTTTCAATAGAACTTAATTCTTCAGCTGCAGGTCTTGCAGGTGCCCCTGCTCCGGGTGGAGGGGGTGGTGCAACGGGTGCTCTTGAAAGTTCAGGTGGGGCTGGTTCTTCTTCGGCTTCTTCCATTAACTTGAACTCGTCGAACCTCTCCTCGCTAGATTTTACCATTTCATCGTCCGTAAATCCACCATAATCTGCATCTTCCATATCGTAAGCTTTTTCTTTCTTTTTAGCTTTCGCTGCCGGTTTCGGGGCTGGCATGGAAGGTCTCGCTTTTTGATGTTTGAACTTCTCTTCTTTAACTGAGCTTTTTACTGGCGCTTCTATATCTTTTGGAGCTTTATCCCGTTTATCTGCAATTGGTTTTTTCTCTTCTTTTTTAAGCTCCTTTTGTTTTTTTGAAATTAATTTTAGATTTTTTAATTTCGTCTTCTCAAGAAATGGTTGAAGAGTTACAAAATCCACAATAGCAATCTTTTGTCTAGTGAGTTGGGTTTCACCAAGAGATTTATATATATCGTCTAATATTGCTTCAATGCGCACAGATTTCTTATAGGTCCCGATGAAAACAAAATCGGGAAGATAAACTGATAGAACTTCTGTTTTTTTATCGTAAAAAAGTTTATTAGTTCCAATTTCAAGTTTTTCAAGTGTTTGTAAAGTTTCCATAATATTATCTCCATAAAAATTATTATAAAACTATTGACCTTTAAGGTCTCTTAGGTATGCTTTAAATTCTAAGATATACTTTTTAATATCTTTTAATTTTTCTATTTTTCTATCTTTACCTATCACTTTTTCAATCGCATCATTCATCAATTGAAGATCCTTATAAGCCTTAAAACTATCGAAAGAAGTTGTTTCAAAATTTGAATTCCATGGTCTTAACTTTGGCACAGATTCAATTCCTCTTAAATCCCATTTAACCCTATCTTTAAATATTTTAGTTAATGGTTTTAAATTTAATTTGTCCCATTCTTGAATTATCCATGGCGCGTAGCTATGTAATTTATCGTAATCTAATTCTAAATCATTTCGCCACTCATATTGATGATCCCAATTAGCTACTGCAATAAAATTCTCGTCGGTAGTCTGCTCTTTTGTGAAAAATGTCCATGAATTTCTGTTGATTTTTTCGCTCTTAAAAGGAAGTCCTTCTCCATATTGAAAATAATAACCGATAAGAGCGTAGTCTTTCAAATCTGTTAGATTAATTCGTACATAAACTTCAATCTGGGTGATATCTATACTACTGTTAAATAATTCTTCCTGAAGCAACTTGTACAACACATTCTTTGCTTTATTTGGATGGCATTTTCCAGAAAATACGGGATAATATGTGAAGCAATAAAACACATCATCTGCCTTAGTCATCCCTTCATAAACTTCCACCCAATTTTCTAAAAGTCTGATCGGCACATGAGAACGAAGGTAATAAAAAATTAGAAATGAATTCACCAATGCTGCAATAACGATTATTGCAATGAAAACAATAACGAAAAACCTAACTACTTCAAAAAATATTGATAAAGAGATAAAAATTAATAAACCTCCCGTAAGAAAGAAAAACATTATTAGCGAGTTTAAAGCTTCGTGCTCCTTATCTTTCTTCGAGTATAATATAGTCGGAGCGTTATCGATAATTACTTTCTCACTGAACTTATCTATAAAAGTTTGAAAATCAACTTGATTCCACTCAGAATTAGACATTTCTCAGACAATAAAAATTTCGTTTAATTAGAATTAAATTGATCTCAATAACGGGTAATTATTTTTATATTTTAGTAGGTGAAGATTTTACTGTTATACTTTTGAACCTTTAATTTATTTCAGAAAAAGATAATGATAATACAAAGTATTTAAAGAAAAAACACGATGAAGTGAAAGATAACAAAAAATAATGATAAAAAAAGTAAAAATTAAATTTAGATTCTTTGCTCAAATTTTGACTTTTAGTGTATTAAGCTTTCCTTTTATCTATATCAAAAGGCATTTCTGAGTCTGGTTTCCTTGAAAGTTTTGAAGAACCTGCGAAAATGATAACGATAATAACATATATCCCTATCATTACACTTCCACCTATATAGAATATCGTCATCGGTAATAATCCCAGTATGCCAGTGATGAACGCACCGTTGAAGTTGAAACTGAAATGAAATATCACGGTGATTATTAAGCTTCCTTTGGTACTATTGTATCCCCAGGTCATTAAAATCGTTATAACGAGTACCAAAATTATAAATATGTAGAATGGCATTCGTGGTTCTATAAAATAGAATGGTATATGCCAACAAGCCCATATTATTCCCAAAATAATGCTAGAAATAAGTGAACCAAACCTTGATTCAAGGTTTGGTAACGCAAACCCTCGCCAACCTGCTTCTTCACTTAAAGGACCGTTGATTATAGTGTTAATAAGGGTTATGAAAATTAATCCTCCTGTCAGGCCAAGGTTTCCTGGTGCTTCACCTCCTAATAGTAGGTAAAATAATGTAAATACTAAAGGTCCTACCATAAGAAAAAATCCTGCGAAATACCAGAAACCACCGACTCTCCATTTAAGGAAACCGCTCAATAATTTTTTAATCTCTGCCCACCCCCCGATAATTCCTGCTACAATTATAGCAGATATCGTCGGACTCCAAAACGATATGTAAAAGAAAAGGATATCTATACTCACAACCGTCCCAAAATACATAATCATGACGCTTATAATCGTTATGAGATAAGTCAGAACAAAAAATATTATGAGAGAATTCTTTTTGAAGAAGTTAGAATTAGACTCTGTTTTATCAGTCATAGTCAAATTTGATCCTCAAATTATATAAATGTTTCGCGTTATTCATCTTCTTATTTTTTCATACTCTCGCATTTTTATCGGAGCTCCAAATTAAGCGAGCTTAATACCTTTATTTAGCTTATTTGAGATATTAGAAAATAAGTTGCTAAAAAATACCTACTAAGCTCCTTAAAGTTAGACTCTAATTTTTTTTTTTAATTGATTGTTTAGTTTTTTCTATTATAGATGAAGTTTTTTCAACGGCAACCTTCGAAGTCTTCTTAATATTTTCTCCGGTTTTCTGTCCAATCCTTCCAATTTGAACCATTAGCCATTCAGGCGATCCTATTCCTTTTCCATACTCGATCCATATATACATCAAAAATCCTAATAAACCGATATTCGCAATATAAATGACCGGGAATAGAAAAATATTCAATTGCTTAACATATAAGGGCATAAAGATAAAATGCACCATAAACAAACTTAAGGAAATTTTCCCATAATACTTAAACATTCTTACAATATTGTTCGATTTACCTTTTAAATCAATGAAATAGAACGCAATAGCAATAATTGTAAGTGCCGCACCTAAATTGTACAACATGTTGGAGGCAGTTCCTCTGATTAAAAAATCAGGCATACCTGGCAAGTAAAAAAAACTCTGACTGTTAGCTATTCTCAATAGATCTAAGTGGCCATATTCATATTTATTCATCGTCAAAAATGTTTGTAGTGAATAACCCAGAATAACTCCAGCTATAATGAGGAAAATACCCCAAGTAAAGAAGATTCGAAATAATCCTCTATAAGTATTTTCTGATTTTTCATTCATCGCCTCGTAAAGATATTCTCCAAAAATAGTTGAAATAAAGCAGATCGAAAGCCAAGGTAAAAGCGTGACAGATGGATTGGCAGAAGTTATAATAAAGTGAAAAAATCCTACTATTAAATTTGTATTTTGTTCATTATAGAGAAAAGCTCTAATTGTTGGAGTTAAAAAGATGATAAAAATTCCAATAAGAACACGGGGCATTTTAGTTAGTTTTAATGCGTAATACGAAAAAATTTGTGAAAATCCCATAAAAAATAAGATATTCCAGCCCCATAGATTTAAGGGAAAGGCATAATTGGTTACAGTCAGGTTTATCAACACACCAATAGCCATAATTATTAGTCCTCTTGAAAAAACGCGATTTCTGATGAGTTTTTCTGGCATTTTCCCTTTTTTTCTTTTCACGGTAAAAACTACACTTAAAGCAGAGAGAAAAACAAATAACGATGGACCTAGAATATCTAGAAACATAAACGCTAATCCGTACACGAAATACCAATCTTCGTTCAGCCAAACTGCAGCATAATGCGCCAAGATTATGAAGATTATTGCAAAACCCTTTACAAAATCAATGCTCTCTATTCGTCCTGATGAGGAGTAATCTCTTATTTCTTCTATGGGAATGTCTTGTTTTAAGTAGTTAATTAAAGTAGGAGAATCAAAATTTTCTTCTTTTTTAGCTCTCGATTCCATAATTTAAATTGTAAGTCTTCTTCGTTAAAAAATGTGACATTTTTGGAGGGGCTTAAAAATTATAAAATCATATATCTTTTGAATTTTTAATTCAAATAGTTCATTAAATCTTTTGAATTAATCTATGGTGGATTTTGAAGATTTTCTAAAATTTATCAAGTCTCAAGATTTTTATGTTGGCCAAATATTTCACATTGAACATATCCCCGAATTAAAGGCTCGCTTTGAGGGTTTGGATAAACCGTTAAGAAAAAGGTTAGAACGATGGCTAAATAACAAAGGAATAAAACTTTGGCGACATCAAGCAGAAGCTATAAATTCAATCAGACAAGGCAATAACACCGTTATTGTTACATCCACAGCATCAGGTAAATCTTTATGCTATAACTTACCCGTATTAGATTACATCTTAAATAACGAAAAAACTACGGCGCTATACCTTTTTCCGACTAAAGCATTAGCTCGGGACCAGTATTCTCAGTTAAAAGATATTCTAAGTGATACGAACATAAAAGAAAACCGCATTGGCGTCTATGATGGAGATACTGCTCCAGAAGAAAAAAGGCGTATATTAACAAATGCTAACATAATTATCACCAATCCATACGGTTTACACTTTTATTTACCGTGGTTCAAGCAGAAATGGCGAAAAGTTTGTACTAATCTAAAATATATTGTACTCGACGAAATACACATATATAGAGGCATTTTTGGGTCAAATTTTGCATTACTCTTAAGGCGATTGAAGCGAATACTTGATCTTTTTGATGTAAAACCGATTTGGATCTTATCTAGTGCTACAATTTCTAACGCAAAAGAGTTTTGTGAAAAGTTAATTGGTGAAGACTTTGTAGTTATTGATAAAGACGATTCGCCATCAGGACCAAAAAAAGTGATAGTATGGGATTTGCTATATGATAAAGTTTCGGGAAAATATAGATCTGCACATCAAGAAACCAAAAATCTATTTATAACTCATCTAAAATACAAAAAGGGGATACAGACATTAACCTTCACCCTTTCACGAAAGATGGCTGAACTACAAGCTATCTGGACAAGAAAAGCTCTCCCCCTCCTAAAAGATAAAATCCATAGCTATAGAGCGGGAATTAGTAAGAAAAAAAGAAGAGAAATAGAAGAAGACTTTAAAAGCAAGAAGATTTTAGGGGTTAGCTCTACAAATGCTCTTGAATTAGGAATAGATATAGGTTCTTTAGACGCTACAATCAGTTCTGGTTTTCCAGGAACTATTTCAAGCTTCAAACAACAGATTGGTCGTTCTGGAAGAGGTTCTGAGCTATCAATATCAACATATATCCCAATGCAAAACCCATTAGATTTGTTTTATGTCCATAATCATGAGAAATTATTTGGTAATATTCAAGAAGAAGTACTAATTACTCTTAAAAATATACACATTTTAAAAAATCATTTATGCTGTGCTGCTAAAGAAATTCCTATAAGCCTGGATGAATATCAGAAATTTGGAATTGAAGATAAAGAGTCATTTGGCAATACTATTAATGAGTTAGTTTCTGAATCGTTGTTGATGAAGAGAATGGATAAGTACTATTGGAAAGGGGATTTTTTTCCTAACGAGAAATACGGGTTGAACGCACTTTCCTCTAGAAGCTATAAAGTAATTCTTAGGAAGAGTGAATTTGAAGAACTGTTAACAGTTGAAGACGAAAGTTATGTTTTTCGAGATTTGCATCCGGGAGCAGTATATCTTTATGAAGCTGAAACCTACATTGTCCAAGACTTAGATATCGATGAAAAAATTGTGTATTTATCTAGAGCTAATGTTGAATTTTATACGCAATCGCTAAAACATACCGAAATCTTTCCACTTGAGACTTACTTGCAAGATAATACAGGACTGAATAATTCAATTGAGAAATTCTTTGGCAGAGTAAAAGTTGAGCACGAGTACTATTCTTACAAAGTCATTGATACATTATCGCAAGAGACTCTATCTAGACATCCATTGGATGATATCCCTATTATTGAGTTTGAAACTCAAGCAGTTTGGTTTGGTATTCCATTCGAATATCAAAAAGAGTTAGAAATGAAAGGATTCGAATTAGGGGGCACTATTCACGCGGTGGAGCACGCCATGATCGCAATGGCTCCAGCGTTAGCTCAAATATCAAGGTGGGATTTAGGTGGAGTTTCTATCGATTTCGATCCAGTTAAACAACAGCCCGTAATATACATATACGATGCATTCAAAGGCGGTATTGGTATATCTGAACAGCTCTACTATAACTTGATTGAATTATTAACACTAACCTTAAAATTAATTGAAACTTGTAGCTGTAAAACTGACAATGGATGCCCAGCGTGTATAATGTCTCCAAAGTGCGGAAATCTGAACGAACCTCTCGATAAAAAAGGTGCTTTTTTCCTTTTAGGAAAGCTCCTTTCCAAGATACAAGATAATATTAGCTAATTGCATCAAATGTTACAAGTTATCTAATCCTAAATACTTAAGTTTTGCTTTACTAGGTTTTCCAGTATTTATTTCCCAATCGCGATAGTTGTAAAAAAATTTTTTAAGTTTCTCAAAATCGGGAGATTTGCCTGCAGAACCACCACTGCTAAAAGGTTTCATTAAGATACTAGGTAACCTATCATCTATAGGTGTTAAACCCATTTTAATGTTAAAAAGGCGTTTTATTGTAGCTATTCTTTCACCGTATAATTTTATCTCCTCAAGACCAAATTCGATTCCCAAAGCGTGTTTTAATAGTTCCGCATTATGAGATGGTAAGGGATTACAGAAGGAACACATGATCATTGAGCTGTATAATGCTCTATAATCCATAAGTAAAGAACAAAATTCTGCCATATCTTCATTATCAAGGTATTTATCAATAAGTTTAATACCGATTTCTTCTAGTGGAACACCTACTAAAACATAATAAGCATCTAATAAGTTATGAGATGGACCCTTTAAACCAATGCCATATGCGATTGCCATTCCATAATTAGAGCGAAGGTCGTGATAGGTAACTTCTAATTTATTAACTGTAGCAATTTCTTCCTCAGAAATATTAAATTTTTTTGCTAATGCGTTAGATCCTTCCGCCAAGACTTTACCAATTCCTTCTTTGAATACAATTTTATCTAATATCTCTTCAACAATTTTAATATTACCCCATTCAGGTTTCAAACCGTCGAGATCATCTGTTGTTATATTTCCTTGCTCGAAATGATATGTTAAGCAAGAAATAATACCTCCAGAACTTATAGTATCAATTCCATAATCAAAACATTTTTTATTAATATGAACGATCCATTCCAAATTGTCATTTAAATTTAACGCTCCATAGGATACAATAGTTTCATATTCTGGACCTTCAATTTCGTCAGTTTTATATATCCCATCCTTAACAGCTACTAGTCTACCGCACCCAATAACGCACGAGTGGCAAAATCTATTTTTTACTAAAATGGTTTCTGCCATTGTTGCACCAGAGATTTTAGTTGCACCATCCCATTGAGGTTGGCTAAAATATTTAATTGGGAGTTCACCCGTCATATTATACATATCCAAAGCTCCAGATGTCCCTAATGCTCCCAGGATCTGAGAAGCAAACGATGATTTTACATAATCTCTTGCGGTTATTATTGCCTTTCGTAAATCCTCTTGATTTGTTACCTCCAATTTAATTTTAGTTCCCCTGACAAGTATTGCTTTAAGTTTTTTCGAACCTAATATCGCACCCATGCCGGTTCTTCCAGCGGCCCTTTGCTCAGAAATGATATTTGCATATTTTACGAGATTTTCACCAGCTTGACCGATACAAGCGACTTTAGCCTTTTCATCTCCAAAGATTTCTTTCAATTTTTCAGTTGTATAGAATGTCCCTCTACCCCATAGAAAGTTAGCATCTTTGAGTTGAATTTTATCATCCTTAATTTCTAGATAAACAGGATTTTCTGAAGCGCCAGTAATTATGATTCCATCATACCCAGCTTTTTTTAACTCAGCACCAAACCAGCTCCCGCAATTTGATTCTCCCCAAATACCTGTGTAAGGTGATTTTGAACACACAACCCATCTTCCCGTATTAGGGGCAAACGTACCGTTTAAAGGGCCAGTCATTATCATAATTATATTTTCTGGAGTTAGCGGATCTGTTTCTTTGCTTAATTTATCATATAAATAGCGACATGCATAACCAGAACCACCTAAGAAATTTTTTGCTATGTCTTCTTTGAGTGGAACAACCGAAATCTCTTCCGTTGTTAAGTTTATGTTTAATAGCTGACCTCTAAAACTTCCTAGAATTATTATTCACTTTAAAAAATCTTATTATCTTAGATACTAAAACGCAACCTTGATTTATTTTTTTTTCCTTAAATTTTACAAAATAATAAAATTCTACGAAGGCATATTCCTTATCTACTATAAAAATAATTTTTTAAGAGGAGAACTTATTATTTTAAATATGAAAAAAGATCTCGATTTAAAGTGGAGCGATCTTGTGTCTCCTACGATGTCCCCTGATGAGTATCTAAGAGATTTCGGACCAAAAAAAAAAAATAATTACAAAGTTTACGAACCTAAAGCTGATATCTTAAATCAAATTTTAGATCTATTAAAAAGAAAGAATGAACAGCTAAAAATAGTTGCATTTGGTGCTGATTGGTGCCCTGATTGCCATAAAAACGTACCTCGTATGATTAAGCTCGTGAAAAGGATGAAGACTAAAGACGTTGAATTTCGTATCTTGTATGGTATTATAGTTGATGCTTTACGTAAACCGGGAGAAATACTCTGGCATAAAACTAGGTCTCCGCCAGAAGCGGTAAATCCTAAGTTTGAGTTAAAAGCGATTCCAACTTTCTATTTCTTTAATAAAAATGGAGATTATTTGGGTCAAATTATAGAACATCCTAAAGAAACTATTGAAGAAGATACTCTTAAAATAATTAAAGAAAATTTCTAATAAATTTCTTATAATTTTTTACTTTTTTTTCTTAATTATTCCTACTAAGAATCAAGATTTATATTTGTAAATCGATTTATTATCTTCATGTCGAAATTAAACGTCAAAAAATTCCCACATTTTACTTCTTCGACAAAAAATGTAAATATTTAGGTCAGATCGTAGAATAACCAAGAGAAACTATAGAAAAAACTTTTTAATTTTATTGAAAATTTTCTCTGGGTTTTTTTATTTAAATATAAAGAATTTATGAAGAATTCAAAATAAATTTCTTAAGGCAAAAATGAACTTCAATTTTGAGAATTTATATATAGAATATGATACAGAAGATTTACCTTATTCTTTATATGAAATACATGGTTTAAACAAAATAAGAGAACTTTCGCGACAACTTCGCACTTTCATAAATTATAAAACTGCTACAATTAAATACAGGTTTCGTCCTAAAACGATTAATTATCTAACAGCAGTAAATAAAAAATATGGTGAGACTAAAAAAAAACTTAAACAGATTGCAACAGAATTTATACAAGTACTCACAAAAATTAAAGGAAAAGGGATTTCATATGAATCCGAACTTATAAGAATGTTAGAGAGAGTTAGGTTAGTAGAAGATATGATAAGCAATAACCTTCTTACAACATTAAGGGAAACAACCCAAAATCTCTTCATAACAATTCATGAGTTATCAGAAGGAGAAATACACCTGAACCCAAAATTCCTTAAATTCACCGTAAATCTTACTCAAGAGGCGTGTACAGTATCTAAAATATTAAATAACTGGGCTTCAGGATTTTATGAGGAACTGAGAGTGAATTATCTTCAGTTATATGATGAACTTGCTAAATTAATTCCAGTAAAGAAGGCTGAAAAAACTGTTAGAGAACAAAAGTCATTAGAGGAGGGATTAAAGGAATGGTAGAACATACAATAGTCAGTCGAAAAACCACAAATGAGGATAGGATTGCTATGTGTCCTCAATTGGGCTGCAAGACAATTAAAAGAGTGAAGCCTTTGAAATTTGGTTTTTTGGGGGTTGGAAAGTATCCTAAATGTAATCATCATCATCTTCCTTTAGTATATGTTGATGAACGAATAGGGGAGACTGTTGATGCTTCCTTGGCATGCCTTTTTGATAAAAGTGGTCTACCTCCTAAGGAATTACTCATTGATGTTAGTGAAAAGTTCCCTAATGAGCTAAATTCCTTTATTAATAATTGGCTATATTGCATTACAATAGGAAGGGGAGCTAAGATCATCTCAATCTATATGGATACAATTTCAAAATCATATCTAAAACATATTACCAAGAAACAGTTAAAAGCTCTTAAGGATGAAAAAAAGATTATTTTCAACGCAATTAAAAATGGAATAGATGAGATAACTTTACAATACGAAAGGCTACTGAAACACCTTCGAGTTCATTCTGAAGTGTTTGTTAATACAAAAGAGCTATTAAATCCATCTGATAGATTAAGAAATATTTTAAAAACTTGGTTAAAAACTTCTGAAAATGAGATTTCAGAAATAATTAAAGTCGAAGGAACGCAAGCTATCCCTATTACAGATGTAAAAGGATACTATGATCAAATCTTAAATTTAGACACTTGTAGGTGCTTACTCGGACTTTCTCCTATTGAAAATAATTTTAGGAATAGAAGCGTCTCAGCTTTTGACAGGTTCTCGAAATATTTCGAATTTTGGCAAGAAAAATTAACTCAAAAATTTACAACGGCAGATATAGAAGATTTATGTGGGATATATAAAGATGAGATTAAAACTAGAGAATATAGGATGGAAAATCAAAAAGAATTAATAAATAATGATACAAGATCAGGATGGGATAATTGTTATGGTGTTATTTATCTCCTTACTGACACTAATATTGATGGTACATTACCCAATAAAATGTACTATATTGGTGTTACGATTAGAAAACTACGAAGAAGATTCTTAGAGCACCTTAGGTCTACAGAGAATAGATATTTAAATATGGCTTTTAGTCGATATCATAGTAATTTTAAAGTCAACAGTAAAAATGAAGATTTTTCTTCGACTGAAGGAGGTGAATTTACAATTGAGGTTATTGAAACCGCAAGTAATTTTATTGAACTAGGCGAAAAAGAGAAAAACTTCATAGATAAATATAAGACCTATATTTACGATCATCATACATTAGTAAATAATGAGCCCATGCCGTTATATGGGTATAATTTAACTCGTGGAGGTTTTAGTAGACCTGCACTATATGGATTCTTAAGTCCTAAATACATTAATGTTCCTATAGATGATTTTAAAAATTTAATCACTTTAGGATACCGCACAGAAGAAATAGCTTGTGAATTTAATATCGGATTATCTACTGTTCATGCTAAAATAATAGAATTTTGGGGAGAACAGGGGATAAGTAATATCAATTCTGCGAGGAAAGCATTTGGTGGATGGGATTCATTTAAATCGAGGGGAAACATTGATGTTAATTTAGAAAAGCTAATACAACTAGTCGAAGATGGTGCATTTATGCATGAAATATGTGATAAGTTGCGTATTTCTAGAAATGCAGTAGCACACAGATTAACGCAGTTGGGAGCTTCGGATCTAACACATGCACGATTTATTTTTGGAGGTATGGAAATTTATGAAAAACGATTAGAAGAGATTTATGAGCAAACATTAATTAAATATGGTAAAGGAGAATTGAATTACCAATTTGTCCCAATTTCTGAGATTGAGTTAAAAAATTTAATTGAAAAAGGTCTTGACGAATATAGAATTGCAGAGTTATATAATACTACTAATGTCACTGTTAGAGAGAGAGTAAAGGAACACTGGGGTATTACCTTTTTTGAAGCTGTTTTATTATTTAGGATTTTTAAATCGATAGATGAATCTTACTTAAAGAAATTAATTCGGGATAGACTTTCAGTAGAGGAAATTGAACGACTTTTTTATGTAAAATTAATTTCTATGGGGCATACTCCAACTTCTATTTCAAAATTTTTTAGTTTCAAAAGAACGGCAATTTCAAATAGAATTAAGAAATCGTTAGGTATGACTTTTAATCATGCTCAAGATATTTATTTTTACAAACCATGTATAATCGAAGCGATTAAGGATGGAGCGAAGGACACAGTAGAAGTTGCTAAATTGATAGATGTCAATAGTCATGCTACTGTCATTTCACACATGAAAAGGATTTGGCGCTCAGAATTTTTAAATTTATACGATTCAGATTATCCTAAGAATTCCCAACGACATTTTAGGAGTCTTTTTAATTATCTTGTTCAGATTTATAATGAGGATAATTAAATTAGATTTTATACCTTTTTAAAACAGATGAAAAGAAAATTATTACAGTGTTAAATGGTTACTAGCTATAATACTCTTTATCATCATACTCAATTCATTTCTAGCAAATATTTATATCTTGATTTTATATCTTATTCTTATGAAAGAATTGAAAATAAAGAAAGTGATTATTCATAAATCAGGGATATCTTATTTCATTTTAGAGGGTTTGATGAAAGGATCTGGTACATTTGAAATAGAGTTTAAAATAGACGAAATGGACGATGTATTAAAATCGCTGTTCGTTTTAGATACAAGTGAAAAAGGTTATATAAGCTCGATATCCTACGATGCAGCTTTAGATACTTCTCAGCTATTAAAATCTATCATGTTGGACATTCCAGATAGAGACTCTTTTTCCTCATTAATAACTCAAATAAAGGGGGCAAGAATTAATCTAACAATAACTGGAAAAGAATCTATATCAGGAACGATAATGGGAATAGAAGAATTTGAAAAAATGAGCAAAAATGAAAAAATTACTGAAAAATTATTGATTCTTCTCAGGGATGATGATGTTATTTTTAAGATCAACTTTGCAGATATCAAATCATTGGATATTATCAATGAAGATATCAAGAAAGATCTAAAATTTTTTCTCGACACCGTTATATCCGGAAAAAAACAGGATGCAAAAAAAATTATAATAAACTGCGTATCTGGTGGAAACGATGAGGTTGAAAGGGTCATTTTTGTCTATTACATCCGAGAAAGTCCGATTTGGAAAACTTCGTATCGTTTAATAATGAGCAAGGAGCAAGCACTAGAAGAAAAATGTCTTCTTTCCGGCTGGAGTCTTATTGAAAATACAACTAATCAAGATTGGAAGGATGTTGAGTTATCGTTGGTCGCAGGAATGCCCGTTTCTTTTAAATATGAATTTTATCGTCCTATTTTTATCCAACGTCCCGTAATCCGTCCCCCGACGGTTTTAAGTGTAAGACCTACTGATATCGAAGAGGGGATTGAAATGGAAAAATATAAAGACTACGCTATGGCGGAAATGGAAGCCAAACCAAGAGCAATGAAAAAAATGGCTATAGCATCTCGAAGGGGAGTCCCACCACCTGCACCTGCAGGAGCTATAGGATATGGTGGCATGCAAAGCGTTATGTCTGACGATGTTTTACTTGATAAAGTAAAATCTCAAACAAAAATACAAACCAAAGACTTAGGAGAATTATTTGAGTATAATATATCAAACCTTGTTTCGATAAAAAGAAAACAATCCGCTTTAGTGCCTATTTTAACAGAATCTATAAAGGCAAGACGAGTGTTACTATACAATAAAAACGAGTATGATAGAAATCCGAACGCTTGTCTCGAGATCACAAATAATACAAATCTAACGCTTGAGAGAGGGCCAGTCACTATAATTTACGATGACAATTTAGCCGGGGAAGCGATAGTTCCTTTTCTAAACAAAGAGGATACTCGTCTATTGAATTATGCTGTCGAGCAAGCAGTGATTATAAGCCATGAATCCAAGTCTGAAAGTTTAAGTGTTCATAAAATTACGATCGGAAGCGGATATTCCTACGAATATTATTTCACTAACCAAATGATAACCTACAAGATAAATAATAAGATAAACGAAGAGAAGGAACTTTACCTAGATCATCCTAAAACTTCTGGTTATAAATTTATCGAAAAACCTATCGATCCCGAAGAAACTCCAAACTACTGGCGCTTTAAGATCACATTGAAACCCAAGGAAGCAATCACATTTAAACTAAAAGAACAACGCGAAGATTATTCAAGCTATTACCTAAGAAACTGGTCGAAGGATGATATTTTAAAAAGAGTAGGATTTTATGTTAAGCAAAAATTTATTAACGAAACGCTTGAGACTCAATTGAAAGAAATCGCAGAACAAATACAGACTTTAAATGATAAGAAGAATCAGAGAGAGAAACTCTACGAGGAAAGAGAAGCTATGTCAGACGAACAATCAAGACTGAGAGAAAATATCTCTGTACTAGGAGAAGATAACCAGTCTATGAGCCTAAAAGAACGGTATGTTAAAAAATTAAACGACCAAGAGAGTAGATTTGAAAAAATTTCAGCAGAGATGAAAAAACTCGACATTGAAATTGACTCTTTAAACAAGACCATTGAAAATAAATTGAACAAATTAAAAGCTAAATAAAAAGCTTTAAAACTTCAACTTTTTTTATTTATTACAATATTCATATGTTTCTTAATAATAAAAAAAAATAAATTTTACCAAAAATAATATCTATTGTTATTTTAAAAGGTGTGAAATATGAGTATTGATGAACTCGAAGAAGAAGTTGAAAAATTAAAAACCGAAATGGATGAATTAGAAGAAGTTTGTGATACTTTGCCACAATGCTCCGAGGATGATGCATGTGAGACATGCGAAACATACAGAAAAATTGATGCCCTTAATGACAAAATCGAAGAACTAGAAGACAAAATTGAATCGCTAATGAGTGACGGCGAAGACGACGATTAATTTTTAAAAGAGTTTTTTTATTTTTATTTAATCTTAACTTTTTAGGACTTTTGCAGATCTTAACATCTTTAACTCTTGTATGGCTAAATCAATCCCTTTTTTTATCGTAATTTTAGGAGAAAATCCAAGTATTTTTCTAGCTTTTCCAGGATCCGCGTAAAATTTATTAACATCGTATGATCTAGATTGCGTGTATTTCACTCTACTCGAGCTATTCGTATTTTCAATAATGATTTCTGCGAGTTCTCTTAATGATAATGGAACTCCTGTAGAAATATTAAAATCATCAAATAAGAGTAAACTCCCCTCAATTTCTTGAATACAACCCCAAATTCCCTGAATTGTATCTGTAATATAGGTGAAATCGAATAATTCTTCTCCCGAACCGTTAATTACCAAGTCTTCCTTGTTGAGTGCGTGTAGTATAAATTTCGGAATGACTCTGTCTAAATGATCATTCGCTCCCGTATATACATTTGAAAACCTTAGCACTCTTATTTTTAATCCGTAATTATCTGAATAAACTTTGCAAAGTTCTTCTCCGGATAATTTAGAGACTCCATAGACATTAATAGCTTTACGATTTGAGGTTTCTACAACGGGTAAATTCATTGGTTCTCCATAAACCTCTCTAGAAGACCCAAAAATCACCCAAGGATGGCCATTTTCAAAAATTAACTCTCTTGTTGATTCAAGTACGTTGGTCAATCCTCCTATATTAGTATTGATACACTCTAAAGGATTTTCCTGAGCAATTTTTACCCTACTTACTGCTGCTAGATGAACAATGCCATCAACACCTATAATTTTTGCCTGCAAGGCTGAAATATCTCTGACATCATCCAATGAATTCTCTTTTATATCGTACGTAACGATTTCTATTCCTTTTTCTACTAATAATCGTTTTAAGGCAAAACCAATGAAACCTGAGCTTCCAGTTATTAAAATTTTCATATTATTATTAAATAACTTGGATATTAATTAAGACTTAACATACCTGTTTATTTTATTGAATTCATATAGAAGATTTTTTGATAAAAGGATAAAATTTTGGAATAATCATTGGCATTAAATGTCTAGGTATAAAAAAAAAAAAAATAACAAGTATTTAAAAAACGGGTGCGTTAAATACCCGTCATCTTGTAAAGTTGTCTCATGGCCATTGAAAGGACATAAGTCTGAATTTGTCTCGAGCCCCCTATTATTTCTGCGATTCTTGAGATACCGAGCAAGTCCTGCATAAGGGTATTATCACAAACTCCAGCTCCACCCATTAAGTTTGCTGATTCATAGCAAATTTCTGCAGAGAGTTTAGCAGCATGATATTTAAACTGACTTGCTGAAGCAACCATTGCTTGAGAGATATTCTTTGGAAGCGATCCCCCGAATTTTTCTACTTTGCTATCGTAACTTTTAGTGAACATTAACAACCCCAATGTAACATTCATCAATCTGGCCCATAAATCTGTTAAAAGGAAACCAACTCCTTGGAACTTAAGGATCTCCTGGTTGAATTGTTTTCTGTTATTAGAATATATAGCCGCATGAGAGAGCGCGCTCCAACACTGGGAAATGCAATCAACTGCGATACCTATTCTTTCAGGGACAAGTCCCTCGAAAAGATGCTCACGTCCCTTACCGACACCTCCTAAAACATAGTCTTTAGGAACATGTAAATTAGTAAAGGTTTCTTTTCCTAAGTAGACTTTTGGTACAGTTGGAATAGACACGCGTTCACATCGCCAACCATCCCAAGAAGTATCTATTAGGAATTGTGCCATTGTGTTCCCATTGTTCTGCTCTGCTGTGGCATAGGCGACAACATAATCTGATTTAGGAGCATTAGTATTATATATTTTTTCTCCATTTAGTAGGAAGCTACCGTCGTCTTGCTCTTTACACGTAGTCAACATATGTACAGCATCAGATCCTCTCTCCGGTTCGGTGATTAATATAGCTCCTGGAGTTTGACCTGTCACAAACTTCTTCAGAACCTCTAACCTTATAGGAATATTTTCGTGATGTTCAAAAAGAGGGTTAATTGCTAAGATAGTGGCTCCTCCTGCCATAGAGTATTGTGGGTTGAAGGAAACCATAGCAAGCGATCGCATGAATTCCATTGTAGCGCCATGTTCAGCATAATTAATGTCAATCATATCAAAATTATGAGATCTAGTTATGTATCCTTCTGCCCCAAATTCGGGAATCCATTCGTAAACATCTTCTTCAGGGCCATGAGTAATATTGTTCTTTTTTTCGAACCGCATGCAAAACTTTTGAACCTTCTTCAAAAAGTTAAATTCTGGGGGTTCCAATACAGTCATTAAATTCGTATTTAAAAATTGGTATCTATTTTTTAAGCTTAACTTCGATAAAATCTCGTCGTTTATGGCTTGTGTTACAAATCTTTTTTTATTATTTTCTTCCATTCTTTTTACTCCTTTTTTTGATAATCGATTTGAACTTAATAAGAGAAATAGTCTTACTAGGAGAAATATGATTTCTCTTTTTAATTTTGTTTATTGAATAAAATAAAAAAAAAAAGAGTAAATATGTACAATTACTCTATATCCCTGTCATTTTATAGAGGGTTCTCATTGCCATGCTGAGAATGTATTGTTGGATTTGTCGGCTTCCTCCAATGATTTCTTGAATTCTGGAGATGTTTAGCAGGTCGTGCATAAGGGTGTTATCCGACAGACCAGCTCCTCCCATTAAATTTGCAGCTTCGTAACAAATTTCTCTAGAAAGAGCGCATGTATGGTATTTATACTGACTTGCTCCCGCTACCATGGCTTGAGCGAGATTTTTTGGCAGTTCTCCACCAAAATGTTCAACTTTAGCGTCGTATTGCTCACAAAATCGTAATAGCCCTTGAGTTACATTAGATAACCTAGCCCACAAATCTGTTAATAAAAAGCCTACGCCTTGGAATTTCAATATAACTTGGTCAAATTGTTTTCTGTTATTAACATATATAGCTGCGTGAGCTATTGCGTTCCAACATTGAGATGTTGCGTCAAGGGCAATACCTATTCTTTCTGGAACTAAACCCTCGAAAAGATGCTCTCTTCCTTTTCCTACACCCCCTAGGATATAGTCTTTAGGAACTCTTAAATTAGTAAAATGCTCGTGACCAATCCACACCTTAGGAACCCAAGGGATCATAACCCGTTTGCAATCCCATCCATCCCAAGAAGTATCTATGAGGAATTGGGCCATGGTGTTCCCGTTGTTCTGTTCTGCTGTCGCATACGCAACTACGTAATCAGCTTTAGGAGCATTAGTATTATAAATTTTTTCCCCATTTAAAAGAAAACTACCATCGTCCTGTTCGTCACATGTTGTCAACATATGCACAGCATCGGAACCACGCTCTGGCTCGGTAATTAAAATTGCCCCTGGAGATTCACCAGTTACAAATTTTTTTAGAACTTCTAACCTAATTGGAACATTCTCGTGATGATAATAAACGGGATTAATAGCTAAAATCGTTGCTCCCCCGGCCATGGAAAACATAGGGTCAAAAAAGCTTAAAGCCAAGCATCTCGTCAATTCAATAGTCAATCCATTATCTGGAAAATCCATGTCAATTTCATCGTAAGCATGAGCTCGTGATATCAACCCTTCTTTTCCAAAATCGGGAATCCAATGGTAAAACTCTTCGTCCGCAGCGTGAGTGATATTGTTCTTTTTTTCGTATCGGACACAGAACTTTTGAGCTTTTTTAAGAAAGTTCATTTGTTTTTGCTCGAGAATCGTCATTAAATTCGTATTTAAAAAAGCGTATCTGTTTTTTAAACTCATCTTCTCGAGAATCTCTTCATTAATCGCTCGATTCATAAATTTAGTTTTTTCTTCTTCCATCCTTTCTATCTCCCACTTTATGTAATTTTTTAATTTTTCTTTTGATTATTTCTACTAGGAGAAAAGCTACCTCACTTTTTAATATTACTCGAAAATGACAATAGCCCATTGATTTTTTTACAAAATTAAGTTTATCAATCTATTCGAAAATTTCTTAGATATAATTAATCCAGTTTCGAATGGGCAGTTTTTCTTAAATTGAATAATTGAAATAAAATTGTCAATTCCAATCAAAGATAAGATGCCATATTCCTCGAGTGAGATTAATTCGTGGATTCTTGAATTTCCGATTATAAACCGGCTTTCCAGCAACCTTATAATATCGGATAAAACATTGGGACTTAGGTAAGAAACTATAACTCTTCCGGTTTGAGTTAATAATGCAGAGGAGATGACAAAGGAAGAAAATGTATGGAGTTCTTTGAAAACTTCAATTAAATCCTTTTGAATTTCTTCTGAAACTAATTTTTTACTTTCGATGATTTCATCAACATTTTTATCAAAGTTTTGATATTTTGAGATTTCACCATCGAAACTTTCGGTTAATCGGGTAAGATCAAATTCAGATAGGAATTCGCTTTTAATTGCCCTTAAATGATTTCTCAATTCGACGAGATTATCAGTTCTATCGCTGAATAACGCGAACATTAATTCGCTGGAATCCGCTTTTTCTACTTCAAAGATAAATCTGAAGGGTCCTACTTCAATTTCTGATAGCTCTTTTGTTTTCAAAGTCTGTTTAACAAACGAAAAAATCGCACTTAGGAAACTACTTGTTAGTTTAATGTCAAAAATATCTTCATATGATTTATAGAAAAGGAGTTCCCCCGATGATTTCATTATGAAGATATTTTTTATCATAAAACTTTGGAAAGATATTAGTTTTTAACTCACATATAGAGATTTTATAATCCTTTAATAATAGTTTAGATTTAAAAACTCTTGGATATGTAGGAATATTTATGTAAAAGCAATTAACTAACGCCCTTTTTGTCAATATCTAATGAAAAACGAAGAATTATCTAGTTTCGCATATTTTTTAAGAAAAAAAAGAATTTAGAAGCCATCAAATTTAGCCCACTCGTCGTCATCTTCAGCTTCCTCGTCGTCATCGTATAACACTTCAGATTTTTCTGCTTTAACACCTTCAGCTGCTTCTTCTTCATAATCGTCATAATCATCGTCAAAACTTATTGCCTTATCTAAATCAGCAGCTACCTCTTCATCGCTCAGTTTAATTTCTGGGATCGGTTCTTCTACAAGTTTCTTCTTTTCAACTAGTTTAAGATAGTCTCCGTGGATCTTAATTGTTATAGGCGTTTCTTCTTGTAGTAGACGCACTACAACCTCCTCACTGCTTGATGTATCGTGTGGCATGCGCATAACAATAGCTCTGGACCCTTCAAACACACCACTTATAATTTCAACAGTATCACCTGATTCTAAGTATTCTGTTACGCTTCTTGGAAGTAAAACATGCTTCAACTCAGTTAAATTAATATTTTGAACAATTCTTCCTTTAATGTGAGGTATTCCTTGGACAGCTATTTGGACAGATCTCTTTTGAGGAGCTTCAAAGAATACATAACCTGGTAGTAGTGGGGATACGAGCATTGCTCTAATATCAGGAACCGAATCCAAGATTTTAAACCGGTAAAAAATTTGTCTTAAGATGTTACTTTCTTGATTGATTGTGGTTCTTACGGCAAATAGAGTAGTGGCGGGCTCACTTCCAATATCTCCATCGATCTCGGACACAATAATGATGTCGTCTAATTCCTTATCTTCTTCCTCATTAATTTCTACTTGTTCCTCTTTATCAACCATACCTTTTCACTTTTTCCTTATTTGAATTATCCAAATTAAAGATGCTTAAATTATGATTTCTTAGAAAAGAAGTCTATAATATAAAGGAAATTCTAAATTAAAAAATTTTGCTTTTTAAAGATATTTAATAGTAGAAACAGAACACTACCCAAACTCATATAATCGACTTTTCTTACATTACTAAAGTGGAATATTATTTATATCTAAAATTTCAGGAATCCTTCTATTTCTTTCAAGCCAAGAAATTTCTGCATTAGTATATCGCCAAGTAATCTCGCATTTTCCTGGTTTATCAGCTGTTTCCGTTTCCCAGTCCCAAGGAGACACTATTACTAAATCACCTTGCCTTATCCAAACGCGTTTTTTAATTTTACCACGAATTCTACCTACTCTATGCTTTCCATCTTCGCAAAACACACCCATTCGTTCGTTACCATATATATCTGTAACTCTACCAAACATTTCCCCGATCCTTTTAGTAGGAAATTTCACGCGTGTAACAACGGGTGGAACATAAGGTCCTTTTCCTCTCTTTGCTTGTTTACCTTGTTTTTTAGCCATAGTTTTTCCCTTTTTGTAATTTTATTTTGTTTGGTACTAGATTTTATCTTCAGGTTTATATTCTCCTTTAATAAATACGATCTTAATTGTTTTATCACTATCGTTTCGAATATTGTGCATTTCTTTAGGTTCAACCAAGAAGACGCTTCCTTCTGAAGCTCCTATTTCTTTATCATTGATAATCATAATGCCATTTCCTTCGAAAAAATAGAAGGTTTCATCAATAAAGTTGTGGCCATGAGCTTTTTCAGCTAGTGATTCACCTGGGTTGAGTAATATAACACCCCAATCAATACTCGGTCCCCTCATTAAGTATTTAACTCCAGAATCTCCGTTTCTATACTGAAAGTCGTTTTCATTGATGCGTTTAATTTGGTATCACCAAACCTATAACTTATTTATTCAAAACAAATTATTTAAATTAAAGTAAGTTAAAAATCTTATTAATTTTAATTCTAAGTCGGTAGCTAATATGTTTTTAGAATTTAATTTTGCTAGCATACCACATATTATTTTTGGGGCCGGAAAACTAAACAAAATTTACGAAATAATACCAAAATTTGGAAATAATGTTCTTTTTGTAATCGGAGGATCATCTCTTAAAAAATCGGGGAAATGGGATGAGATTGAGTCAAGGATGCAAAAAAATAATATTAGTTTTACAAGTATATCAGTTTACGGAGAACCAACCCCAAGACTTGTGGATGATGCGGTAAACAAATTTAGAAACCACAATATTGATGTTATTGTTGGAATTGGGGGCGGAAGTGTTATTGATACAGGTAAAGCGATTTCGGCAATGCTTCCTAAAAATGATTCGATTAAAAATTACCTTGAAGGAGTTGGAAAAAAAACTCATGATGGCAAAAAAATTCCCTATATTGCCGTTCCCACAACATCTGGCACTGGCAGCGAAGCAACCAAGAATGCGGTTATAACTGAGGTAGGTATTGAGGGATTTAAGAAATCACTACGTCATGATAATCTTATTCCAAATTATGCTGTTATAGATCCCGAACTGGTATTATCATGCCCCAAATCAGTCTCAGCTTCCTGTGGAATGGATGCTTTTACCCAATTACTCGAAGCATTTGTCTCACCTAAAGCAAATCTAATTACTGATGCATTAGCTATGAGCGGTATGAAGCAAATGAAGAATGCGATAATTACCGTATGTAGCGAGAAATCAACAGACATTCATTTAAGAAGCGCTATGGCGTATGGATCCTTTTTGTCGGGAGTTGTTCTTGCAAACGCTGGATTAGGTATCGTTCACGGTTTCGCGTCTTCTATAGGGGGATTGTTTGAAATTCCTCACGGTGTCGTATGTGGGACTTTACTTGCAGAGAGCACTAAAGTGAATATAAAGAGATTAGAACAATTAGGTACTGAACATAAAAATAGTCTACAAAAGTACGCTTTAGTAGGAGCATTAATCAATGGAAAGAAATGTTTTGAAGATATTGATATTCCACATCACTGTTCAATATTAGTAGATATGCTTGATAATTGGACAAAAAAATTAAACATTGATCGTCTAGGTCAATATGGGATCACATCAATAGACATTGATAACATTATCGAAAAAACGAGCTTAAAAAACAATCCAGTTCAACTTAAGCGTGAGGACTTGCATGAGATATTAATAAATCGTATTTAGAATTAAATTGATACTCTTGAATATTTATCAGACAAAATTTAATCAAAAGATAGATATTTCTTCTGTCGCAAGAAAATCGTGCTAATCCCTACTTTCTTAGCTTTTCTACGTAGATCTGTGTCATTTGATGCTAGATATACTCTCTTATGTTTTTCCTTTAGTTCTTGACAAATTTTAAGGAGAAAACTGTCACTAGTTTCTTCTTCTGATTTTACACATTGTTTATAGAGAATATTAAATTTATCGTTATTCTTTTCTAGGTACAAGAGTCCCGATTTTAAATTCATATGAAACTTTGTAGCATTTGGTTCTCGAAGTTTTTTAGCTTCTAATTCATCTAGGACTTGCTTATACACAATGAATTTTGCAATTCCTTCCATACTCTCCGTAATTTCGGTTAAGTAATCAATTTTAAACTGAAACGGAAGTAAAATAAAATTAGCGTCAATTATTATGAAATTTTCTAACATTTCAGTTAAATGTAAAAATTTAGTGATTTTGACGATCTAGAATTTTTTTAGTCAGCAATGTAAACGCATTCTGAACATTCTCTCCGGACTTACTGGAGACTTTCAAATAATCGAATAAATTAAATGCTTCTTTAAATTCTTGTGCGTAATCGTCAGTAACCATTATGTCGTTTGATAAATCTTGTTTAGTGCCTAAAAAGAGAATAGGTAAATCTGGATCCCCTCTTCGGCAAATACCTACCCAATTTTCTAGTTTTTCTAATGTAATAGGGCGAGTTAAATCAAATAGTAATAAAGCTCCTTTTGCACCTAAAACATAACTTTCTAATAAGAATCTAAATCTTTCTTGGCCACCAAAATCCCATAATTGGAGTGTGCAATAATGACTGTCGATTACTACCTCTTTCAGAAAGAACTCTACGCCAATAGTCATACGTGTTTCAGCACTAAACTTTCCTTCAACGTATCTATGAAGAAGCGTAGTTTTACCAACACCGCCTTCTCCCGCTAAAAGAATTTTTAAGATAAACTTTTTCATATTTCCTGATTTCTCGTGTGATTAATATTCTTCGATAGATTGATGGCTATTACTAACAAATTTGAAGATAATAATACTTAATTTTTTGATGTAAAGTTAAAAATATTATTTTATTAGTTAATAATAATTTTCATTTTTTACCTTTTTGATTTAAGTAAATTTAAATTCTATTTCTTTTTTAAGTTTTTATTATCTTCTTAACTAAATTTAATATCTTACATGTTTTTTTTATATTCTATGAAAAATTCTTGATTAGGATAAAAATTCAAGCGGGATTAAACAATTATTATTTAATCTATTCTTTCTTATAATTGATTAAAAATTTCAAATTTTTTTAAACAGATTTCAATAGGGTGTATTGCATATGAAAAAGAAACTACCATCCGAAGAAGAGTTAGATAAATTAGGAGTAAAGTCATGGGGCGTTTGGGAGAAAGAAAAGAGCATTTTTGATTGGTCCTACAGTGATACTGAAACGTGTTATATTTTAGATGGAGAAGTAGAAGTTACCGACAGCATTACTGGCGAGAAACTTGAATTTAAAAAGGGAGACTTAGTCCAATTTCCTAAAGGATTGGAATGCGTCTGGAACGTTAAGAAACCCGTAAGAAAATACTATAACTTTGGAGATTTGGAGATTTAAGCTAAATTAACTTTTTTTTTAATTGTTGATAATCTCATTACAAACATATTATTAAATACACATCTGATGAAATATTAGTTGAGTCAGACTTCTGATAAATTTTTTTTATTAAATATGATTCTGGAAATAAATAAACAATAATAGAACTATTAGTAAAAGGAGAATCCAATGAAAAATCTTGAGATTAAGTCTTTTGTTTTAGATGTAAATTTTAGAAAGTTATTTAATAGTATTCCTATTCCCTCGTATGTATGGCAAAAGAAAGAAAACGATTTTATATTAATAGACTATAACAAAGCAGCTGAAAAAGTAACCGAGGGAAAAGTTAAAGGTTGTTTAAACGAGAAAGCTTCTGAAGTTTATAAAGATAGATCCGATATTTTAGAAGCAATAGAGAGGTGCTATCAGGAGAAAAAAAATGTTTCTATAAAATCTCAATACTTGATGAGGCCTAAAGGAGAAAAAGTGTATGTTTCACTTAGGTTTTATTATTTGCCTCCTGATTTAATTATTGTTCACACAAAGGATATAACACAAAGGAAATTAGCAGAAAAAAAGCTTAAAAATTCTAAAGAAAAATATAAACTACTCTTTGAACGGTCTCCTATCCCCATTGTACTAACAGATTTAGAAGGTATATTAATCGATTGCAATTTGGCTACAGAGAATCAATTTGGTTATATGAGGGAAGAATTAATAGGAAAAAACTACTTTAACTTAAATCTCTATTCTCCTACTCTGATTCCTTTATTTAAAAAAAGATTATCCCAATTAATGGAAAAGAAACCAATAGAACATTCTGAAATTGAAATATTTAAAAAAGATGGCAGCAAATCATGGATTGTCAATCACATGTCTTTGGTAAACATCGATGACAAACTATTGGTACAATCATTTATAATTGACATTACAGAGCGTAAGAATTTCGCGAGTAAAATTAGGCGAAAACTAGAAAACGAAAAATTCATCTCTACTATTTCTTCTAGGTTAATTGGTACTGACAATATCGATAAAGCAATAAGCAAATCTCTACTTGAGATGGGGATGTTAATTGGAGCCACTCGAGCTTATATTCTACTTTTTAACGACGAAAATGCCCTTGAATTTTATATTCAAGAATGGTGTGCTGAAGGAACTGAACCAAAAATGATAAATTTAGCAGATATAAGCCCATCTATGTTTCCATGGATCTTTAAGCTAGGTAGAAAGAATGATCTTATTCATATAAAAGATTCTTCGGAATTACCAGAAGATATGGTTAACCTTAAAAAAGAATTAGAAATGTTAAATATTAATTCAGCACTCGCTTTTCCTATAAAAATTAAAGGCGAATCTTATGGATATATAGGTTTCGATAATATTCATCAAATAAGTAACTGGGACGAATTTGATTTTGATATTCTTCGTACTACATCTGAAATTATTGGCAACGCACTAGATCGTAAGTGGGCTGAGGAAACGCTCAAAGGAAGCCACCAATTGCTCGCCGGAATTATTTCATCTTTAACCGAAGCGATTTACCTCATAGATAATCATTTTAATGTAGTTTGGGCTAACAATGTCGCTAAACTTCTTTTTGGATTACAGATAACTGGAAAAAAATGTTATAAAGTTTTTTCTCGTCGGATCAGGTCGTGCACGGAATGTATAGCTCTTAAAACGTTTACAGACGGGAAAATTCACGAAAATGAAAGAAATCTCACCACAATTAATGGGGAAAAGTTTTATTTTTGGTGTTCTTCAAGTACAGCGGGATCAAATTTGGAAGGAGAAACAGAATTAGCTATTGTGATATTAAGGGACATTACAACTAGGAAATCAATGGAAGAAACGTTAATTCAATCGGAAAAGAATCTGAAGTTGTTAAATAAAACATTAATTCAAAAAGTAGAAGAAAGAACTAAAGAATTACGAGAATCTAAGGAAAATTACAAAAGGATATTAAACGATTTAGACGTTGGTTTTTATAAGGGAGAATACAAAGGCAAATTACTAATGCATAATGCAGCATTAAACAAAATTTTAGGTATAGATAAAGACATTTCTTTAGTTGGCACTCAATCGTCAAAATTTCTTACTGATCCTGATGAACAGGAAAGATATTATCGTGAGTTTTTAGGTGACGGATATATAAAAAACTTCATAACACAAATTAAAATACCTAATGGAAGAATAATAACTATTCAAATAAACTCTCACTTAATAAGAGATAGTAATGGTAAACCATTAGAGGTAGAAGGCATAGTCATTAAAGTGGCTAATACTTATGAAGACTAATATGAAGTAAGAATATATTTATGAATATCTTTTCTTATCTCTATATTCTTTAACAGAGACTTTTCTATCTTCCAATCTTTCATGTTTTATTAAGGTTTCTTCAATGGTTTTAATCTCGGTCCTAGTTTTTATATCGAATTTCTTTAATTTTTCGAGAGTCTCTTTTTCCCCTAAGCCTTTATTATAATACGACTTAAAATTTGTAATTATCATCTCGTTGTAGAAAATATAGTGTTTGTTAGAGAAAATTATTAAGGAACTCTTTTTGCTCTGTTTTTTTGATAATTTAAACATTTTCTCCTGTATTTGAGCAAGTGGTCGTTTAAGTTTTCTTGCTAGCGTTTTATCATCAATAGATTCGACCTTATTTAGAATTTTATCGAGTTTTCTATAAAACAACCGAGTTGGAATGTAAGAAAGAGCGAATAGTGTTATAGTTATAATTGTGATTATTATAGCAGCTAATTGATTAAACAAAAAAACGATAAGGATTATAGCAATTAGAAATATAAACCACCATCTTCCAATTGTCTTTAATGTTTTTACAAATTTTCCAGGCATGTAAATCTTCAAAATATGTTTGATTAACTCTTACTAGATCTTATAATGTATTATTTAAAAACATTATTTATGAAGAAATAACGATTTCAGTGATATTCTTTAACCACATTTACGATTCCGGGTTCGGATGGTACCGGGTACTATCCTGTATTACCATGACCGTAGCCGAAGCTACAGTTTGCAAGTTCCCATAGATTTTCAACTACAGTACTATTTGCAACGCAAAACAGTTTAACTTCCGGCGTTGTAGCTAATCGCTACGAGATTATGTGGTTAAAAACACCACTAACAACCATTTCATAAGTTTGGCTATATTATAGTAAAATGCTTTATTTATGGGGTTGTAAGTAATAGAAATAGTAAAGACTAGTAATTAAACTTTTTCATAACAAATCGTTAAACTTAAAAGGAGATGTATTCAATTCATTAGGCTTACCGCAAATTTTTAATGTTCTTTTTATGCCTCTTCATTCCAATTATCACGACTACTATAGAGATTCCAACTAAACCAATAATCATAATTGAAGCAACTACAAGCACGAAATCAGTGAATAGTTTAGGTATTGAAAAACTAAAAATGTCTTCATAAAAAATGGAAGTTTTGTTTGTATAATCTCTTGTTATAATGAGATATGAATATTCACCTGGTTTTAATTTATTCAAAGTAACATTAAACTCTTGTTTATTCTCATTAAAACGATTAGATAATCTAGTTAATGAAAAGTCTGAAAAACTATTCTTCGAAAGCAATAAGAATACGCTTTCAACTCCCGAGTGCTTATCACTTGCATTAAAGGAAAATAAAATATTGTCCGTTGCTGTAGGATTTATAGGGTCGTAATTAACAGTATTTAGCTCAGGCATGTCAGTATCGGGTAGTGTAGTAAAATTAAAGTAGGAAGGGACTACATTGTGTCCTGTTATTATTACGCTGTAATTTTCATATGCTTCAGATGGTAATCTAAATTCTACAAGACCATCTACATCAGCATAAATTGTTCGGTACTTTCCACTTAAAGTTCTTAAATGAATTCTTGCTCTTGGAACAGTTCTCCCAAGATTATCTTCAACTTGAAATGAAATGCACTGACCTTCATATATATTTCCGCTAAAATAATCTGGAACTTCTGCAGGAACTTTTGTATACACATCAAGTTCGGGGTCTCCTAATAAATTATAAGTAAGCACATTTTTACGTTGCCACTCTTGTATCATTGAAGCCTCTCCTCTCACAAAATAATCGCTATTCATATAGGTAACCTTAGAATCGTATAAAGCTCTTCCCTGTTGGAATTTTTTTTCTACAAAAAATTCTCTCCAAAATAGTTTAGCATTAGCCCTGTTAAGTTTTTCTAATTTTTCATCGTCATCATAATACCAGTTGACGCGTAGACCGCCAATATAACCAATTGCTCCGGAATCAGGTCTGGTAATAGATATTTCTCCAATACTATTATCTCCTTTATCGTACGAGGATGTTGTGCATGCGTCAGCGTAAAATAAGGAAGGCATCTCTGTATTGGTGCTTGATAGAGCATCTGTATTCTTGTAATATACTTCGTGGCTATCATCCGTTATTTGGGTGGGATCTGAGTGTCCAGCAATTATGACCATTGAATACCCTGAATCAAATTCATCACGAAAACTCGTGCTATTAAGAGAACCAAGCGAGTTTGGAGATAAAGGAATGGTTGGTGTAAAAGAAGATGTGGTTTTTGCAAGATGTGTAAACTTAGCTTCGTCAATCACATAGTTCTCCCAAATATACTCTGTAAGGCGTGCTTCGTCCTCAGGAGGAGAATATGAAGATATACCTCCTGCGAGGAGCATTTTATTCATCCAATCTCCAACATGCGGATCAGTCTCATATTTTAAGGTTTTATTGATCATTACTGAAAGCTCAGTAGGATTGCTAGCGGGTAAACGACCTACATAAACCTCAGGAATCCAAGAAATTTCATCATTTTCTCCATTATATTCGGCAGACTCTCCCCAATCGCTATTGTTATTATCATCCCACGTACCTGTTAAATCAGCATAATAAAAATCAGTTGGTTTATAATCATCGTCCCAAGTAGAGTACTCCGATTCACCTCCTACTTCAACAACATCTGGATTATATACTTCTCTTATAGGGATTAAATTTTCTTCAGTATCACCAGCAAGAAGAACCCACTGAATTTTTTCCTTTTCGTAAAAATCTTTTATCATATTTCGGATTTTTTCTTCTTTATCCCTCCCCTCGTAAGACGAATAATTAGATAAAATGATTGTTTTGACGCCTTTCTGGTTCTTCCATTCCATTAAAGGGGTAACCGCATCTGTAAAGCTTGAGTCATTCACGATAATTAACATTTCGATTTTTTGATCATTCCAAGCGGCATCTAACTCAGTGTAATTGATTTCTGGTAATTGGGACAAGCCAATTGTGGGAATTGCGGTAATTTTCAAGTTTCTTGAATCAGATTGACCATTAACGCTCGTAAAAATAAATGGGTTCAGTATGATAATAACTAGGATAATTAGCACATACTTTTTTAATCCGAGCGTCCCCATAAAGAATCAAATTAATAAAGAGTGACTTGATATATAATATTTTTTAGATGTAAAAATATAATTGCTTATATTATAACAAATTAAAAATAAGTAAATAATTATTATATAAAAAAACAATTAAATAATCATGCCTCTTAGATTTAACTCTTGTCCTCATTGTAACCAAAGAATAGTTTTCAGCATTGACGAAAATGATATCAATTCAACTAGTTATCCCGCTCCAGTATATATTCTTCATAAAAGCGAATCATGTGGAAAAGTATCAACCTTTTATGTTGATAGTCTTCTAAGGGTTTCCTATAAAGAGCTTGAGAAGAAGGCCGGCGCCATTAAAACGATAGAAACAAGAGATTAATATATATTCTTAAGAGTCATTTAAACATATTTTTTTAGAACCACTCTGAATTCTGTGCGATCCAGTTCTTAATCGAATTATAGAACTTAAATCGAGCTACAAAACTCTCATTAATTTAATGAATGAATGGAATATCAATACAAAATACCTAAATAAAAAAGAATTGTTGAAAATTAAAATAGGAAATAAGGAAAATTTAGAATTACTCCTCAAAAAATATTCCCTTTCTCAATTAGCGAAGAAATATGGAGTAGGAAGAAATACACTTAAAAGGTTATATGATGAATGGGGAGAAGAGTAGTTACTTTTTATCTAAAGAGAATTAATAAATTTTAGATAATTAGTAAGAAATAATTATAATAAAAAACTAAATCTATTATGGTTTATCAATTAGAAGATGTAAAAGGAATTGGTTCTGAAACAGCTAAAAAAATAAAAGAGGCAGGTATCAAATCTGTTGAAATTTTAGCTTCTTCCAAACCAGAGGATCTTTTGAAACTTAATATCAAAGGTGTCGGTAAAGCAACAGCGTCCAAATTTATAGAAAGTGCAAAATCATTATTGAATGAGAAATTTTCCGAATTAGAAATTTCAAAACCGGAAGTAAAAAAGAAACCGGTAAAAAAAGCAGAAGTAACAACAAAAACTAAGCCGCAAAAAAGCATAAACTTGAAAGAATTAATAAAGAAGCAAGCTGAATGTAATATTGGACTAGTGGGCCATGTAGATCATGGAATGAATTAGTCTTTTCGACAAATTCCTATAAAGACCACGCTAGTCAAAGCCCTTACAGGTGATTGGACAGATAGGCATTCAGAAGAACAAGAGAGAGGAATTTCTATTAAATTAGGATATTCAAATGCTACTATATTACACTGTCCAGAATGTGATGAATATCTTACCTATTACATGGCAGAAATTGCTCGAAAAAAAGGTAAACCTAGATTTAATTGCCCAAGCTGTTCAAATACCTTAGAGTTTAGAAGAAATATCTCCTTTGTAGATGCTCCGGGTCATGAAATCTTAATGGCTACTATGCTGAGCGGTGCTTCATTAATGAATGGTGCGTGTTTATTAGTTTCTGCTGATGAGGTGTGTCCTCAACCACAAACTAGAGAACATTTAGCTGCGTTAAATATCGCGGGTATCAACAACATAATAATAATTCAGAATAAAATTGACGCTGTTTCAAGAGAGCAAGCGCTTGAAAACTACAGTCAAATTAAAGCATTTGTAAAAGGCACAGTCGCAGATAAAGCACCCATTATCCCTGTGTCTGCGGTTTTTGGAGCAAACCTTGGATTAGTAGTTCGAGCGTTTGAAGAAATAATTCCTTCTCCAAGTATTAATGAAGAGGACGATTTTCAATTCTTAGTTGCTCGATCGTTCGATATCAATCGACCTGGTACTCAAATTAATGAATTGAATGGCGGAGTTATAGGAGGTTCTGTTTTAAAAGGGAAAATCAAAGTTGGCGAAGAAATTGAGATTAAACCGGGATTTCGGATTAAAAATAAATATAATTCATTAAAAACTCAAATAGTGAGTATTAGCCAAGGAAGCAATCTCTTAGCTGAAGCTAAACCAGGGGGTCTAATTGGGTTAGGCACTAAACTAGATCCTGCATTAACAAGGGGAGATTCTTTAATAGGCCATCTAGTAGGTATACCTGATACTTTACCAGAAGTAATATCCGAAGTTGAATTAAAGGTTAATTTACTAGAAAGAGTTCTCGGATCAGAAGTTCAAATGAAAGTTCAACTACTTAAGCATAATGAGAAGCTTTTACTAGTCGTTGGCACTGAGAAAACAGCGGGAATTGTAGTAAAAATATTAAAAAATTCCTATATCATTAGTTTAAACCCCCCTATATGCGCTCCAGCAAACTCTGTTTTTGCAATTTCAAGAATCATCAATCGACGCTATCGATTAATAGGTTACGGTAAAGAATTTAAAAAATAGATATGAATATTTTTCTTTCTAAGCATTTATGGAGAATATGATAAGAAAATTTCTCTAATTTTTCCCTTTATTAACTTCAGGGAGACATCAATTTGATCAAATATTTTTTTTAGTGTATCAATTACAATAGAATCATTGTCAGAATTAACTGGTTTTGGAATAGTTTGCCTTGTTTCGTAGAGGATTAATGTATCTCCTACTTTGGCGAGAAAATGAAGAATAATCTCAATTTTAACGCTTACAGATAATTCTATATCTTTTTTAATCTCCTTAAATTCGTAAAACACTTCATCCATTATGCGTTTTTCTAAAAAACTTAAGAAATTCTCAATGTTATCAATGAAAATTACTATCAATTTTTTTTATGAACGTTTCATATAATTAAAATAGAAGACTAACCCTATCAAGAATATTAGTCCGCTTATTCCCCCAAATATTAAAATCCAAAGGGGAAAGTGAGGAATGTCGGTAATAAAATAATTTACCTCTCTGAAAGTGTTGATTAATGTTTCTGATATTAGTGTATTACCTTGATAAATTCTAACAGAATAATTTCCGTTAGGAACATTTTCAATCAAAGCTAATCCATTTTCATCTGAATATGTTTTAGCCATAGGTTGGTTCAAATCATTTGAGATGTAAGTACCGTATTTTTTTCCGTAATATATTAATTCAACCCTATATCCAACTAAGGGCATACGGGTGTTGTCTGTTATAATAATTTTAAGATCATTTGTAGCGTCATAATTTATCGAGAATGGATTAATTTCACCAAGGATTAGATACGGGATTACTATCTTTAAACCTTGCGTTTTTACGGCATTATCTGTAAAAATAAGACTATTTTCTATTGTTTCTTGAGTGACAAATTCTATTACATCGAAATAATTTAGAATTCTTTCAAAAACAGAGCTATTTTTTATGACTTGATCTGATATAATGGTTTTTTCAATTAATATTACATCACTAAGAAATATATGTTCTGGACCAGCTATTAAGGCAGGGAAGTAAATTCTTTGCCTGATATTTCTATCCCCATATAACCTATCAATTGCCCAGCTGTAATCAACGGGATTTTCAAATCTTAAAGTGAAATTCGCTTTGAAATCTAAAGAAAATAATTTCGCGTCAGCTGACATCGTGACATTAATTCTTTTATCTGGTACTAAGAAATCAATAATATTTTGATCATTAATTTTAAGTGTATGTTCATAAAATAATTCTTTATCAAGAGGATCGATAATTAATTCGACAACAAGGTTATCTGCTAGCGTCGTTGAAATTCCAGTCCAATTACCTGTGCTTTTTGTACCTGTTGCTGTAAAATTGTAATAAAATGATGGACTAAAAGTTTGTTCTTGTTGTGTTATTGTTAGAGTTTCTTCTGACTTCTGAGATAATTCCCAACCTTGAATAAGCAAATCGTATTCAAATATAAAATACATCGAGAAGTTATGAAAGTCCGTACGGAAGTAGTTTTCAAAATTAAATTTCAAAAAATCATGAGAATCAATAGAATAGTCTTCCTCAGTAAGTTCAACAATATCTGGATCAGATTGATTTTGAATAAATACATGTTTAAGAGTTCTGGGAAATAATAGCATATTATAAATCATATATCCTTCTGCATTATTTATGGAACTATTATATTGAACGCTAATGGATTCGTTTAACAAAACCGTTATTTTATTTGATTGCGGTAAAGAATCATCAAGGTTATTAAATTGTGCTATTTCAACAGTTTCTAGATAATTCGTGCCTAAGTAAGTGATATTTAACGCTCCAGAACTTAAATCGTCTACTAAGTTTGGGTATTCTCCTGATTCATTAATGAATCCTTCTTGGTCAAATGTAAGCTTAGATATTGAAATGTTTCCAAGACCTTGTAGTGGAGCATCTAGAATTGGGACGTAATCATCTGTTGAAAATAAATTTGTATTTAGATTGGTATCGATTGTTTGTTTATTATTTTCGAGCGTATTATTATGGAATGTTTCACCCATAAAAACAATTGGAACTAAAGATATTATGAATAATATAGAAATTATAGTAATTTTCTTGAATTTATTGTCCATCATTATTTTTTAAAAAAGTATTTTTTAAACAAAAAATTAATCAAAATTAATTAATTTTTCTTTTGATTTTAACTTTTACTTCAATTTCCACGATTGTCTACTGATACGAATATTTATATTTATTGAATATATTTCTATTGTATTCATATCATCTAAAAAAGGCATACATACGCGTAAAACAAGTTTTTAACAATATCATTTATTAGAAAATTTAAATTATCGCAGGGTTTTTTTCTATTCATATCAAATTAAACATACTAATTACGAAAATTGTAATAATTGATTTAAATGGCTCGAAAACCAGATCGAAACAAATTTTTAGAAAGTCTCAATAATGCTGTAGATTTTTTTGAAGATTATTCTCATAATCTCTACAATAATGTCATCGCAATCTCCCATAATGATGCTGATGGTATTAGCAGTTTGCAAATTATTCAAAATTTACTCCATAAAATGAAATTAAATTATGATTATTTCATATATAATCGATCTGTCTCATGGGCAAATTATCTCTCTGGTATCTTACCCAAAACTCCTGGTAATAAGACAGCATTGATTTTTACAGATGTTGGCTCTAATCTAGCAGAATTGGTTCCGATTATTAAAAATAGAAAGGAACACTTTTATATCCTCGATCATCACGAAGTAGATTATGATTTAGTATTGGATGAACTCCCCGAAAATCTTTTTTTCGTAAATCCTACAATTTTCGGATTTGATGGACTTGATCACGTTTCCGGAGCTACTTTAGCGTATATGTTTGCAAAAAAGATAAATTTATCAATAATAAAACAAGGTTGGCTAGCTGTTATTGGAATTGCAGGTGATTCTTTAAAATCAATGGAGAAACTTCAATCATTCAACAAAGATATTTATCAAGAAATCTGTGATGAAGAACTCGTTATTGATAAAGAGGGGCTAATTTTATTCGGAAATATGCATAACTCAATAAAAAATAGTTTGAAGTATAGTATTTTACCCTTTTTAAACGGATTTGGAAGTGAGGATGATCAAAAAATCAAATCATTTCTTGACAAGATTGGGATAAACCCAAATAAAAAAGTGGTTGATCTCGATCAAAATGAAATGCAAATTATTCGCAAAAATACTAACATTAAGCTAGGCCATTTTGCTATACTACCTCAAAAACAAGGATTATTGAAATTTGCTTTTGAACATGCGATTTTATTGAATATTTTATCTTTTAAGAATATTAGTGCAGCAATTTCAATAATACAACAAAAATCAATAACCCGGTATGCAAAAGAAATTTATTTCGAATATATTAGTAGTTTATCAAAGAATTTAAAGCTCTTGGCAAATGAATTACCTCGCTATGAAACTAAAAAAACAATATTTATTGATGCTGGAAACAGTAAAATACCACCAAGTGATTGGTCTGATACCGCAAGTTTTACCTCGGTGAATGAGTTATTAGAGCCTTCGAAGATGCTGTTTTTTGGCGGACTTGAAAAAAAAACTCAAATGGTAAAACTAAGCATTAGATGCTCTAGAAAATACCTCGAAAGCGACCACAAAGGCGTAAACCAAGTCATCAATACGATCAAACAAAAGCTTGGAGGAACTGGAGGAGGACACAAATTGGCTGGAGGAATAAGATTATCGATACCTTCATTTAAACTATTAATGGAAAGAATTGACAAATTTATCTGACTCTAAAAAAAGGGAAAAAGCTTTATGGATTTTCTTGAAATCAAAGGGAATAATACTTATTTATTGCGAGTGAAAGTAAAAACTAATTCTATTAAACAAGGAATATTACCGTATTCTGATACAGACTCTTGGTTATCAATCACTTTAAAATCTAAGCCCGTTAAGAACAAAGCTAATAAAGAATTAATAAATCTAATAAAAAAAAAAATAAACATTGCTTCAGATCAAATTCACATAATATCAGGAATGAAGAAAACCAGCAAAACATTAGAAATTAAATTTAATAACAATATTGGAAAATCAGATTTAATTAAAAAACTAATAGACTAATTAGGAACCTATCTTTCTCATTTTTCCGCATTTTAAACAAGTTATAAAATGAGTCATACCCTCATCTGCACTTCTCGTTTGCCTTGTTTCTAAATGAGCTTTATCATAACCACATTTTTTACATTTGAAATCTTTAATGGAGCTTCTTAGATTTTCTTCTTTCCATTTCATTACATCAGAAAGATTTGTTACTTCATTTCTAACCGGTTGTTCAATTACGGTTTTTATTTTATAGGAATTTGTATCAGAAAGAGGTTTAATAGCACCACATTTACATTTAAATACTTTTGTCCCATTTACTGTTGACGGGAACAACATGGAACCACATTCGTCACAGAATTGCATTATTTTTACTCCACTTTTATATAGTTATATAATCATCTGATTACAAATATATCTTTAAAGGTTAGAACTTTAATCCAAATATTAAAGCACTAAATATTATTCCAGCCACCAAATCAGCTGTCGTTCCGGGATTAAGTTTTCCGTTTTGTTTTTGTAAGACTTTATCAAATTTTGTCGTTAAATCTAATCCCTTTTTAGTTGAGATACCTCCATGGCTCAAGATATCTGAAGCTGTTTTGGAGATTTCCAAAGCATCCTTTTTACCCGACTTGCGTATTATTAATGTGTCTAAATGGTTGCTGAGCAATTTTAAGTAAGTATTCACAGTAGCGATATTAATGTCTTGAGAAATTTCAAAGGTTTCAATGAAGTACGGTAAACCTTCATTTAAAACAATATTAAATCCATTACAATATTCACTACTTATTAAATCATAATCTTTTGAAAACTCGAAAATCTTTTTTAGTGTAATACCGTCCTGTTTTATCTCGTTTATTGAATTTTCCCCATAAACATCATATTTTTCTATTCTTCCTAATCCACCTGGATTACACGTTCTGATAGCCTCATACAAATTTACTGTATCTTCAACGGTAGCATCTTCTATAAGCTTCTTCACTATAATTTCAAAATTTTCAATACTAACCTTGTTCGTTTTCATACAAATTGTAGCAGCGGAAACTAATGGAGCTAAGATAAGAATGTGTCCGAGTAATACATTACCCCCAGACTGCCACTTCATCATTTCTTTCGCTGCCTTCTTATAAAAAAGACCTAATTCTATTGTAGTAAATTCCAGTTCATTAACGTCAATGGAATTGTATATTTTTTCACACAATTCCCTAATATTTGGTTGTATGGCGGTAATTCCAGCTAAAAAATGTTCAAACTTAGTAACCTCGAAATCTTTTGTTCTGTGGACATTTCCGGGTTTTGGCCATCCAGATAATTCCAACAAACTAGAAAGATTTGCACACCTTACCAAGTCATCCAAAGATTTGATTTTAATATCTATAATAAACACATCTAAGATATTAATTATAAAATCAATAATAATTTGTTAAAAAGATATGTTAATAATAAGTTAATTCTAAAGTTCTCTTCTCTTTTATCATGTAACCTTGATTATTCGCAGTTTTATATGAGATTGGTCTAAATTTATCAGTAAGATTTTTGCGATGTAAAAATTTTTTTATTCTCAATTTGATCGCTCTTATTGACATTTGCTGCGGCATTACTACTCCAATTTCGTTTCCACTTCGAGATATTTCGATTTGTGGTAGTTGTTCCTCTAAAAACCTTAATAAATCGTCAACATGTTGCTCCTTTTCTATGCTTAAATCTTTAACTTCTATAGTTAATTCTTTTGTATCGTTTTCACTCATATTCTAATCACTCTATATTATAATTAATGGTATTATAAATTTTTTTCTACTTAAATAATAAAAATTAAAAACTAAAAGGAGACAAAATTAAGCCAGTATTATATTGGTGTTTCATCTCCCCACAATTCTAGTGCTTGTTTCAATTCGCTATGACTTTTAGCATATTCCTTAACGCTAATATTATCCATAAAAGCATTAATAGCCTGCCTTAGAGCCTTTGCACCTGCTTTCGTTCCTCCGGGATGACCTAAAACGCCTCCCCCAACTTGAACGGCAATATCAGTTGATAATAATTCCATTAGGCGATGAATTATTCCTGGATGCACTCCTCCTGAGCATACACTCAAAGAATTTTTCATCCCATACCAATTCTGTTCTAAAACTTCATCATCTGCTTCATTTGAGTTTAGGGCAATCTTAATATAGTTATCGCGCACTTCTTTTTTATCACCAGCTAACTTCCCCAAACCCCCAATGTGAAGCTGATCAACTCCTTGCATCCTTGCTATTTCTGCGATAACTTTCATACTCATTCCATGATTAGGATTTCTATCAAAAGCAGCATGAAACGCTCGATGAGCGTGAATTGCCAGACCTAATTCTTCGCATATGTTTCTGACTGTTTGTACTGCTGCCCAACCGATAGTAAGAATGTCGATCATTATGTATTCGTTGTTAAAATTTTTCACTAATTTAGCGCGACGTTTCATTTCGTCAACTTCAGCCGTAATATTAATTAGGTAACTTTTCCTTTCTCCAGTTTCATTTTCTGCTTTATCTCTCATTTTCATGCTGAGTTCAAGCCTTTTTTCGAAGCCATTAAATTTCTGATTCGATAGGTTTTCATCATCTTTTAATAAATCTACACCTCCGGTCCATATTTCATATCCATGTTGCGCGTGTTCCTCGGGATAATATCCTACTTTTGGCTTAGGAACAGTTGCAGTTATTGGTCTTTTATCAACCCTCAATATTTCTCTTATTCCTTTCACTCCAAATTGAGGTCCTTTAAAGGAATGAATTATATTCCGAGGCCACTTCACATCAACTAATCTTAAGCCTTCTAAAGCCTTCATTCCGAAAACATTTCCTGCGATAGAGCTTAAAATTTGGGGCATATTCCCTACTTCAAATAATTCGTTTGGGTAGGCAATTTTAACGTAATTCCCATTAATTTGGTAAACTTTTGCACTCAATGCTCTAATGTGCTCAGGTATTTTAAGAGATGTCCACGTTCCATTACTGCTTTCAGCAGCAACTCTAATAGCTACTTTTTCAATTGGAAAACCGCTAGAAGGTATAATCTTAAATAAACAAATAAGGTCTTCCTCACTTGGTTCATATTCTAAATTCAAAAAATCTTCATATTTAATCTTTACATCACTTTTATTTTATTTTATACCATATCCGGATATAATTTTTCAAAATAATTGTGTACGTGACTACTCGCAAAAATCCCTGCTTCGGTGATTAACCCATCAATGTATCTTCTACTTACAGTTTCAAAAGCAGGATTTAATATCTCAACACCTTCAGGTGGATTTTCCCATATTTCTGAAGTTTCACGCATTTCTATCTTCTCGATAACACCAAAAGAAGTCTGAGGATTATATTTCAGTAGCGGAGTAGCAACATAAAAAGGTACGTGCTCTTCATGGGCTACCAAAGCTAAAAGTCTTGATCCAATTTTGTTTAGGACAGTTCCCTCGCTTGTTACGCTATCTGCACCTATAAGTATCAGATTTACTTCGTAATGATTCACAGCCCATCGCATTGCGCTATCTACAACATGAAAAACTTTGATTCCCGCTCCTATTAACTCTTTAGCAGTTTGTCTTCCCTGAAGGCGAGGTTGAGTTTCGGTATTTATGACATTAAAATGCTTTCCTTGTCTTCTTGCTTCTAATAAAATAGCCGTAACTACTGAGGAGTGGCAATGAGTCATAATTGTATAATCGTTATTCGCATCTACATAAGGTATTCTTCGAGCCCCTATTTCAGCAATTCTTTTTTTAGAGTTTTGAATCATCACTTTATAATTATCCTTATAGTACGAAATTAATTCTAAAAGATCTTCATGCTTAGAATCATGCGTAGGTTTTTTTAAGCTATTTAAAATAAAATTTAAACCATTTCTTAACGCGGGTTCCGTAGGTCGAGTATTAAAAAGAATTACTTTTGCTTCATCTAATTTATTTAAAAAATCATCGCTATAGCCATTAATTGTGAGTCTTTCAGCATAATCGTGCAAGTAATCGATCGCACTGAGCGCGACATTTGTTGCTCCTTGTATTTCTAACGATTTAATCTTTTCCGCATCTTTCAATAATTGTTTAATTTAATTTCACTTTTTTCTTGTTTTTAATTAATAATTAGGAGATAATAGTTTTTTATTATAATCAATAATTAATCGGAACTTTCTTCGAATGAAATATTTTTTTCTTTTAAATCCTTTGGATCGATCTCTAAAAAGAGAGAGCCAATGTATCTGCAGTTGGTACATTCATATAGATCTGGTGCTAACCAACCAGAAACATTAACTGCGTTTTTTAATGTAGGTTTTTTGCATTTCGGACAGATTTTAATACGTGTCATCATGCAATTTGAAACTTTTTAAATAAAAAATTTAACTCTACTTGAACCGAAGTATTTAATCATAATTAACATTTAGTCTCTTTCATTATTAATATAATAAATGATCATAAATATGGTAAGCATCATTTATCTGAAGTAATAATTTATATTTTTAAATCTGTAAATTATCTGTTATAATGAGTACATTAGACTTAGAACGAAGGAGTTTGCCCAATGAGCCGGGAATTTATTTTTTTCTCAATAAAAAATCTACTATTATTTATATTGGGAAAGCTATAAACCTTAGAAAGAGAGTAAATCAATACTTCCTTAAAACCAAATACACTGATCCCTTCTATGAAGAAAAAATTAAGGAACTCGTCAAAAATATTCAATCTATAGAATTTATAGTAACGGAAAACGAAAAAGAAGCTAAAATATTAGAAAATATTCAAATCAAAAAACACCAACCTCGTTTTAATGTCGTAATGCGAGATTCTAAGACTTATCCTTGGGTTGGTTTTTTCTACTCTGAAAAATATCCTCGGATTCGAATTATTAGAGGACCTGAAAAATATTCTCAGGATAACTTATTTTTAGGACCATATACTGATAAAAAGGAAATTACCAGAATTTTACGAGATTTGCGTAAAATTTTCCCTTATTGTTCATGCAAAAAAAAAGTGAAAAAAAGTAAACGACCTTGTCTTTATTATCAGATAAAACTCTGCCCCGGACCATGTCTTGAAGCAATACCCGTAGATCAATATGTACAAAATGTAAAACAAATAGAATTGTTTTTGAAGGGTCAAACGGAAGAATTAAAAGGACAGATACAAGAAAAAATGGATAGCGCAGCACACGAACAAAATTATGAAATTGCGGCTTTTTGGAGAGATAAACTTCAAGCAATAGATCACTCCGTAATTACTCAAAATGTACTATTAGAAAGGAAGGAGAATAAAGATATTATTGGCTATTATAATGACGAGAAAATGAAATATGCCGCAATGGTTATTATTCATATTCGTGAAGGTAAGATAATGAATAAAAGTTCCTTTTCTATCAACATCGAAGATAAATTAGTTCATAAAAAAAATATTTTCCCCTCAATTATGGAACAGTTTTATCAAAATTTGGCTCACAACTTACCCGAAACGATTGTTATTCCCGAAATTTATGACGGATTAGATGTATTTAGAGAAATTCTTAAGGAGTATAATAATGATACAAAGATCATAACTCCCACGGAAGAAGATTACGGATTACTTAGGATTGCCAGTAAAAACGCAAAAGTTATTGTCGAACAAGAAATTCAAATGGAGGTAATTAAACAAAAGGAAGGAGATCAAATCCAAAAAGCACTGGAGGAAGCCAAAGAAGTCTTAAATTTGCCAAAAGTGCCAAGAATAATCGAGGGGTTCGACATCTCCAATATCGAAGGGACCGACGCAACGGGATCTATGGTTTACTTTCTAGAAGGGCGCCCTTATAATAAAAATTATCGACACTTCAACATCCAAACGAAATCTACTCCCGATGATGTTGCTATGATGAAAGAAGTGATTAAAAGGAGGTATACGATGATTTTAAAAAATAATCTAATATTACCCGATTTGATACTTGTAGACGGGGGGAAAGGTCAATTGAACGCTGGATTTGCCGTTTTAAAAGAACTTGGTATTGAAGGTATCCCAATCATTGGATTAGCTAAAAAATTCGAAGAAATTTTTGTCCCTAATCAAAAAGAACCGATAATATTACCAAGGAATTCTAACCTTCTAAAAATTTTTCAGCGAGTTAGAGACGAAGCCCATAGGTTCGCCGTAAAGCTACATAAAAAGCAGCGAGAGAAAAGAGTACAAAGATCTATTTTAGATGATATAAGAGGAGTAGGACCTGCTACTAGAAATAAACTACTCAGACATTTTGGAAGTGTAGATAACATTAAAAAAGCTACTCCTGAAGCTATTGCTCAAGTAGTAGGAAAAAAATTAGCTGATACCATTTCAAAAGAGTTAGGTAATTAGAATAGTAATCTTGTTTTCAAAACAATATTATTAAAAAAAAATTTAATTTATACAATTATTTGGGTTCGTTCTATATTCTTGAATAGAACGCGAATAAAATTCTATGAAGCCCTGTACAATTTTGCTCTTTTTTACAGTCATTATTAACCAACTTCATTTTTATTCATCCTCTTAGAAGAATTTAAACATGTCGATAATAATCTCTTAGATATTCCTTGTGTCTCAAGAGTTGCTCGTATTCCTCATAATATCTCGGATTATACTCTGCTCTTTTAGCAAGCTCTAGGAGGTAACCTTTTTTTCGTTTTAGTTTGTTTTTTTGTTTGAGCAATAGGTTTTCTTTTTGTTCATTCAATCCTTCCTCCTTTAATTTTTGAGCTCCTTCCTGCCTTAGAGCTTCTCTTTCTTCTAACAATTCCTTTAATTCTAACATTTTTTACACCTCTTTTTTTTTAATTTTTTTTTAAATACTTTATAGGAAAAAAACAAATTTGAATAAGAAGAATACATGTATTCCTGTTATAAATGCGTAAAATAGATTACGGATAAGTGCAATCAAGTATAAGTAGTACACTCATACTTAGTCTTAGTATACAGATTTAAAGGGTAAGCGCAATATTTTTGTTGATTTCGGTGATGCATAAGAAAATGTAAAATGATTTCTACTCAAAATCGTTTATACATTAATGTCATGGTTTCTGATGTGCAAATAGACGGACTATTGATTAGGGTATCTCCACAATCCAACCCAATCCATCCGTTATCTTTAATTACCATGATCTTATCAACAAATATGTTTAAATAATATATAATATCCTTGAATATTTAAATTTAACGGAAGTGTATAAATTTTAAAGAAAAATGGGAAAAGAGTGGGTTTATTGAAATGCAATATTCCTAATAAATTCAATTTCAAATTACATTCTATTGATCACTAGATTTACAAGTTCAGTTGTTGCTTCACAATAAACTCTAGCTAAAGATTCCCTTCTTGCTTCGCTAATTACCCTAATTATTGGTTCGGTATTAGAGGGGTGGATAAGAACAAACCACTCCTTTTCTTTACTGATTCTAAGATCATTGCCAATATGTTCAACAACTTCCCCTTCTTCAGTTAGTTCTTCTTTGACTCCGTTGATTATGAAATTTGTATCCTTTGGATTTATCACGATTTTTTTTCTATAGGAATAGTATTTCGGTAATTTAGAAACAAGCTTGGATATCTTTTCTCCCGAATTCACTAAAATTTCTACAATCTTAGCTGCTGCAAACAGACCGTCTCGTGTGCAATTAAATGAGGGTAAGATGACACCGCCACACGAACCCTCACCTCCAAGAACGAGATTATTCTTAAGTTTATTTTCTCTCACTAATTTATTCATTTCTTCTATCAAGAACAATTCCCCTATTGGGGTTCTTTTTACTTCTGCACCATACTTCTCGGCAATAACATCAAACATTAACGATGAAGCTAGATTTGTAATAAATGTGATTTCTTCCACTTTACCGCCATTGTTTTTTAAATAATCTTCAGCGATAAGAGCTAAACCTACATCTTCGGGATAATACTTACCATTTTCTCCTATTATAGCCAGTCTATCAGCGTCACAATCGTGGGCGAATCCTACATCAAAATTTCTTTGCCAGACTTCCATTATCAAATCTTTCAAGTTTGCTTCGATTGGTTCAATTTCTCTCGGAAATAAATTATTTACAAGTAAATCATTGTTAATCACTTCAACCGTACACCCCATACCTTCAAGTATTTTAGGAGTTGCATACTTTCCCGACCCCGCACCTGTATCTACCACAATTTTAAGATTATTATTTTCTTTTATTTTTTCAATGTTAAGATGATCATATAGCGCTTTGATATAATCTGAGACAGGATTAATTTTAGAAACATTTTTCTTTATGTTAAGATCCTTACTCCCGTAATTATTTAGATCTACTTGATTTAATCTATTGGAAATATATTCTAGATCATCATTGTGCAAATAAGTTACGGAAGATAAGAGTTTCAATCCGTTCCATTCCTGAGAATTATGTGATCCGGTAATAATTATTCCCGAGGGAATATTTAACCTGTTTTTGGTGAAAATTATAATCGGTGTTGGACATATACCAACATCTACTATATTAAACCCTGTAGCAATTAATCCTTCAATTACACCTTTTTTAATAATCTCGCCACTTGGTCGAGTATCCTGTCCTAATATGATTTTTTTTTCTTCTCCGTCAAACCATTCTCCGAAAGAGATAGCAATTTTCTTTGCAATATCAAAGTTTAAATCTTTGCCGAAAATACCTCGAATTCCACTAAAAGTAAAAATTAAACTGTTATCTCCCATACTTTATCGTTCTATGAAAACATTTAAGCTAAAATCTGATTTCCTTCTAATTTGTATTTTACTAAAGTCAAAGCACCCATTAGACCAATTTCATCTAGATAATTTGTTTTTTTTAATCTGGGAGGATGATTAATTGTAAACAAAATCGGTTCTGTGCTAAATTGTTCTATGAGGGGTGGTAAAATCAAATCAGAATCCTTCATCATTGCCCCACCAAAATAAATTGAAGAACAATCGTAAAAATTGTTTACTAAACCCACACCTACTTTAGTATAAAACACACACTGTTCTACTATACTCTTAGAAAATTTATCACCACCTCTCGCTGCTTGGAAAATTTCTTTTGCTGCAATTTTGGACTCATCATTATCAATCATGAACATTAGTATTCTTGAACTTAGTGTACTTGTCTTTATCGCTTCTAATGCTCTATTTTTAATCCCAGTTCCCGAACTATATACTTCCCAACATCCAAAAGCACCACAATTACACTGAAAGTTACTATGACGATTTACAATTCCATGTCCTATCTCTGCCGCATTTCCATCCTTTCCAAGTAATAATCGTCCATCACATATAACTCCCCCACCAATACCGGTTGACATAGTAATATAAACGAGATCATCTTTCTCATCGTCATCAGCTTCGAAGTAGTGAATAGCTAAAACAGAAGCATTTCCATCATTGATAAGATATATCGGGATTTCGGGAAATCTGTCTTGGATTGGTTTTTTTAAAGGTATTTCTTTGAATCCCAAATTAGCGTTATTGAATACTTCTCCAGTTTCCAAATTTAAAGGTCCAGCTGAAGCTATACCAATTCCAAGTAATTGGTCTTTTTCAATATTATTTTCGACTAAAAGTTGTGTTAGTAATGAGATAATCGTATTACTTATTGAAAATTCGTTCTCCTTTGGAGTGTTGGTCACCTTACTGATTATATTATCGATTTTTAAATCAATAGGACATATCGCAACTCGAATCCAAGTACCTCCAATATCAGCTCCGACAATATATTCCATGATATTTATCACCACTTCAAATAGATTTATGAATATTTATTTAACTTAATAATAATTGATCTCTATTAATTCGTTATTAATTATCTTTCTAAAAATCTTTACGATTTCCTTTTTTCTATTTTCATCAATTGCGTATACAAAATATTCTGAAGGTATTCTTGCTATCGAATAGAGTTGAACTATATCCGGATTAATTTTTTTTATTAAATGAGCTAATCGCTCAATATTTTCATTGTTATCATTAGAGGAAAAATCATCTCGATAAGATTTACTAATCAAGCATTGAATAGCTAATTTCTTATTTGGCATATCTTTTCTCAATTTAACGAGGGAATCAGCAAGGGTGTCGATACCTGGGCAATCCTTATGCGGTCTATTAGTTGTTCTTAAGTCTTTATCAGTAGCAGCATCCAACTTTGCTAACACAAGGTCAAAATGCTTCACTCTTTCCCGAATCTCTTCTAAATAGAGAGTACTTGAATTAGTAAAAAGTGTTATTAAAGGCGGGTCTTTATCCCATTTCAACTCATTTCTGACATCCAAAGTAATGTTATAGAAATCCAATAAATTATTATTTAACGTAGGTTCCCCTAAATATCCTGTAAAACTTAAACTTTTTAAATGGGGGACATATTTCAATATTGACTTTAGTTCTTTTCTAAAATCTTGTGTCGGAGGATTATCAATTCTAAATTTGGGAGAAACTAATTTATTGCTCTTGTTTGCACCAATTTCACAATAAACACAGTCAAATGAACAAGCTTTATAATTTAATAATATATTTATTCCCAATGAGAGCCCTAATCTTCTTGAATTAAAAGGACCGTAAATATATTGACGCATTTTACGAATTTTAATTTTTTAGTTACAAAATTCTACTCTTGAAATTATCTCTCTATTATATACAATATAATTAAAATGAAGATTAAGAAAAAAGTTTGGATTTTTTATTTAAGATAATAATCTAATATTTCTTCTAATGACATTCCATCAAATGAAGTTCTGAAATATTCAGTCAAAGATCTTTCAAATAAATAATTACCATTATTGTACTCAACCTAGATTACTTATCATAATCTATATTTCCTAAAAAGACTTGCTTGTAGGTAATATTTTTTCAACTACTATTGAGACTTTTCATACTAAACAACTACTTTCAGTTAAATTTTGTTATTTAAAATCATTATATGTTTTCTTACCTCTGGAGGTTATGCATTCCGACAGTTCTATTAATTTCAATCATAGTTCTCAATATTTACAAAAAAAGAGAAAAAATATGGTTTTCCCGCTTAGAGTTATGCGATAACTCCAAATGCGAGAGAACAATTTAGGGCGTAATTGCATAAGATGGCATTAATATCTTACCTCAACAAATTTATTGGTATGTTAAACTTATGATGATTTAAATCGCTCTTAATATTACTCGCGATTCTCTAGAACCTTTCCGTATCAATATTATTTCATAAACTTCCTATTTAAACTCAAAGAAAAGAAAATGAGACATACGAGCAGTTTAAATAGTTTGAATAAAATCCCGAAGGGAGTTAAAAATAATTAATGATAAAATTCTCTATGGCTTGATTAACCTCATTAGGTTTTTCTAGCATAACCATGTGTCCAGCTTTGTTGATTATGTGATGTTCTGAGCTTTTAATTTTATTGTGAGAGAATTCCGAATATTTAACAGGTGTTAATTGGTCTTGTTTCCCTACAATAATTAAACAGGGAACTTCAATAGTATCTAGTTTACTTAGAACATCAAAATTATCACAAATTTTAAAATCGCTATAAGTAACTTCTGCGCTAATTTTCGACGATTCCTGAATGTAGTGTTCTATTGTTTCTTTTGGCGTTGCACGATAAAATGCTCCAGCAGGTAAATCTTCCAAGAATTTGGAATAATTATTTTTTAATGAATCTAAGATGAAAGGCGCTACTCTTAATCTTCCACCGGTACTGCATAGGATAAGGCCTAAAACATCTTTAGGATATGTAAAATAATACTGTTGAATAATTGCACCTCCTAAAGAATGACCGCACAAAATTACGCTCTTATAATTTAAAGATTTAATCAACTGGTGAACTAAGTCGACGTACAAACTCAGTGATAGCTCAGAAAAATTATCTGATTTGTCATGAGAAGGTAAATCCAATGCAACTATATCAAAGTCAATATCTAAATTTAATTGATTTTTCCAAGTATATGAGCTTCCTCCCGAACCATGAATAAATATGAGAGCTTTAGATTTTTCCGATTCCCTTATGGTATAAAAAATCTTCTTATTTTTAATTTCTAAATACATAATTATCAATCAAAGTAAAATAGTTAATATAGATAAGAAAAAGAACGAACTAATTTAGATTTATCAAAATTTTTGAATTGATAAATTGTTTATTTTAATCTTTAATTTCAATGTCAATGTCTCGATGCTGCATTTCTAACAGACGCTTGTACTTACCATTCAATTCGAGTAAAGATTCGTGAGTTCCTTGCTCTATTATCCCCTTTTTATCTGCGCTTAACACAATTATGTGATCTGCATTTTTAATTGTAGAAAGTCTATGAGCAATAATGATTGTTGTTCTACCCTTTCGAGCTTTATCTAAAGCATCTTGGATTAAAGTTTCAGTATATGGGTCAACAGAAGAGGTTGCCTCGTCGAGAATTAAAATCTTAGGGTCCGTTATTAATGCTCGAGCAAACGCTATTAATTGACGTTGTCCAATCGATATGTTTGAAGCATTTTCTTTTAGTATAGTATCGTATTTCTTGTGTAATGCTTCAATGAAGTTATGTAAACCGAGAAATTTCGAAACTTCAATCATTTTATCTTCTACCTCTTTAGTAGGGTTCTCGAAAGCGTAGAGTAGATTTTCTTTAATTGTCCCTGTAAAAAGAAATGCATCTTGAGGTACCAACCCTATCAAGTTCCGAAGGTCATTTTTCGTGATCTCCCGAATATTTACATTATCAAGCAATATTTCCCCGTCATTCACATCATAAAATCGGGAAATTAATTTCGTAATCGTCGTTTTACCAGAGCCTGTTTCTCCAACAATGGCCATAGTTTTTCCCGGTGGAATATCCAAATTTACTTTCTTTAACACAAAGCCCTTTGATTGTTCGTGCTGGCTAATCTTCTTCTTCTCCTCGATGGCGTCTCTTACAACTTTTGGAATTTGATCGTATATTTCTTTTTCTATGTTAATGCTTGCTAGCATCTTTAACATGGTCTTAGGGTCCATCTTTGGCATTCCTCCTCCCATCATTCCTCCTCCCTCACCAATACCTCCGCTTGAGGATTGAATTGTAGCTTTAGTTTGTAAACCTTTAGCTAAAAATTTCGTCATCTGCAAGATTGCTTCTGGAGGTAATTCAGGAACTAGAGAAGAATCTTCTTTTAAGGATTTTTCCCCTACTCGCTTGAAGGATGTTTGAAACTCGGGATGATTATTCGCAATATCGGTGCCTGGTACTGCATAATTAAATTCGGATAAAATATCGTCAATTATACTCGGAGCTTTGGAAGGGTTTTGGTTCATAAGTCTCATAAAGTGTTTCTGTCGGATATTCTGGGGCATAAGCATGGCATTTTTCATCATAAAAGCAGAATAAGGTTCGGGAAGAGCCTTGATAAACTCCATTGCTCGTTTCATCATCTGTTGCATCATTGGATTATCTGATATTCCCAGAGGTCGAGACATTTCTATCGGTCTTAAAACTTTTGGTTCACCATGAACTGGCATTGATTCTAAAATTGTTTTTTCTCCATTCTCTAAAGTATACCCAAAACTTACTAAGTTAAAATTAATTTCACCTGCAATAGTTTCAAGCTTTACAGGATCATTAGTTTCAAGTATTTCAACCTTTTCATTTAACAAAGAATATATCCTATCGCTAGCAGCTAAAGCTGAAGCGATAATTTCTTGTATTCCCATTAACATCATAAAAGGTTTAAAAAATTGAGACAAAATACTTACGAATGCGGTTAGTGTTCCCACCGAAACTAGAATTCCAAACACCGATACATTTCCTAAGACCATAAAACCTCCCGCTAATAAGATACTGGCAGTGATCACCGTAGTAACCAATCCAATTAAGGGGAAAATAGTTGCCATAAACTTTCGAATTTTCAGCATTGCGTTGTAATTAGCTGTGTTTGCTTCGTCAAATTCCGTAGATGCTCTTTTTTCTTGTCCATATGCTTGAACTACTTTTGCTCCTGCTATATTTTCCTGTATCGAGGAAGTCACTTTCCCTATTGTTTTTCTAGATTCCTTAAAGAGACCCATTGCAACTTTCCTAAATAAATATGAGAAAAAAAAGAAAACTGGAAATATTGATAATGAGAGTAAAGCTAGATATGTATTGAGAAAGAACATTATAAAGATATTAAGAATTAAACCTACAACACTAGAAATAATGTAGACAAATTGACCTCCAACTAACATATTAAGTTGGGTAACATCGTTCGTCGTAATGGACATTATATCTCCTGATGATCTTCTATCGAAATAGCCTAAAGACATATCTTGCAACTTGTAAAAGAGATCATTTCTAATCTCGAATGTAATTTTTTGTGACATTTTTCCCATACCATATGTGGAAAAGTACGTGATAAATGCCATAAACAAAAGTAATGAGAAGTAAAGGGTGCTCATATTAATAATATAAACTCTGTCTTTAGCAACTATACCGTAGTCTAATATATTTTTCGAAATAACAGGATTTATTGAACTTATTAAAGTTCCAAGTATTAATAGAATGAGAAAAGTTAAGAATTTCCTTCTATAATCTCTCAAATATGAGAAAAGCCATTTCCACAGCTCTCTGCGGGGATGTTCTAATTTAGAGTTATCTCCACCCATCATCATATGGCGTTTCATTCCCATGCCAGGCTGTATAATCTCCTTTTCTTCTTCTTCATTCGTTTCATTCTTACTCATTTATAAGACCTCCTTTAGATTTTTGTTTTTGATATAGAGTCTCAAATATTTGTTTATATAACACATTTGATTCTATCAAATTGTTATGATTACCTAATCCAACTACGCGTCCCCTATCCAAAATTAATATTAAATCCGCATTACGGATTGTGGATATCCTTTGAGTAATAATAATAGTTGTTGTGTCTTTCATTATTCTCAATAGAGCTTCTTGGATTTTGAATTCCGTTTCCACATCTACAGAGCTGGTAGAATCATCGAAAACTAATATACTAGGTTTTACTATTAATGCTCGAGCGATAGATAGACGCTGCTTTTGTCCTCCTGATAATCGGGTGCCTCTTTCCCCAATTATAGAATCATATCCTTTTGGTAAAGTCGTTATAAAATCGTGTAACTCTGCAATCTTAGCAGCTTCCATAATTTCTTCCTGTTTTGCATCTTCTTTACCATACGCAATGTTTTCAGCAATAGATTTATTGAACAGATAGGTTTCTTGTGAGACTAAACCAATATTTTTTCTTAAGTCTTTCAAAACATAATTGTGTATATCAATTCCATCGATTTTGATACTACCCTTGTTAATTTCGTAAAACCTAGGGATTAAATTTATAATTGTTGATTTACCGGAGCCGGTTGTTCCTAAAATAGCCAATTTTTTCCCTTTTGGAATAGTGAAAGATACATCTTTAAGAATTCTATGTTCAGAGGTATAACCAAATGATACATTATCAAAAATTATTTCACCTTCCAAGGTATTTATTGGAATTGCATCTGGTATATCTTCAACTTCTGGTGCAGACTCAAGGATTTCTCTAACCCGCGTAAGAGCAGCATCAGCTTGCACATATACTAACATAATTTGTCCTAAAATCGCTATTGGAAAAGTTAACGAAGCAATGAATGATATTAAGGTCACTATTTCGGGTTTTGTCATATCCCCCTCAATATACCCCATACCTCCCAGGAAAAAAATGAGAACCATCATAAAACCAATAACAACAGATATGAGTGGCATGTATAAAGAGTTATATTTGACAGAATCAACACTCGCTCTATAGAATCTTTCATTGTTATTCTGAAATTTTTCCCTTTCTTTATTTTGGGTGCTAAACATCCTCACAACTTCAGCTCCAACGATATTCTCTCTAATTGTATTAGTCAAATCGCCAAAACTTCCACGAGTTTCCAAGAAAATTGGTTTTAGCTTTCTTGCGATTATATACGACATGCTTAGCGAAGCCGTAAAAGCAAAAATTAATACAACAGAAAGTTCCATACTGAAGAGAAAGAAACCTATAGAAACGCCAATCAATTGAAAAATTGCTTGTATTCCCATAGTAAGACCCATACCAAAAATTTGTTGAGTTTCCTCTATATCACTCGTAGCTCTTGAAATTAGTTGACCCGTCTCCGTTTTATCAAAGAACGAAAATGATTGTCGGTAAATCGCATTACTAATATCTGTTCGCAAGTGGTAAATCGCTTTTGAAGAAACTTCTGCTCCTTTAAGCCTTGCAGCCCGATTGGTGATATATACTAAAAATGCCAAAACGACAACTAAAATAAAATCAACTAATAAGTTTTCTACATTAACTAACGCTCCAATCATCCTTCCGATAAATACTGGTGAGAGCGTGTAAAAAATCGTTGAAAAAATAAGTATGATTATTTGCTGTTTGAATTGTTTCTCCGATTTTGCCCAATATTTAAATATCATTCGCATAGAATTCATTATCTCTCTACACCTCTGATTTCAAAGCAATAAGTTTTTGTAATTTCTCTTTTTCTTTTCTGATTTTAACTAAAATATTATTCACATCTTTTTCCATATAAGTCAGAATATTCAATTTTTCTTTATTGGGAACATCTTTTTGCATTATATACTCAACTGGACTAGACCATACACTAAATGTCGCTTCCTTAAGAAATTCCTCATGGTCAAATTCTATACCACTTTCCGGGAATCTAAGTTTGATGAATTCAAAGATTTTTCCAATTTTTTGGCGTAGATCTGATAATTTACTTTCACCTTTATCAGTTAAGAAGTAAAGGTGTTTAGGTCGTCCAGTATCCTTACTTACATCGTCCTTTATTGATAAAAAGCCTTCTTCTGCTAACTCTTTCATCATTCGATATACCTTCGAATGTGGTATGTTTCCAAACTTCTTTAAATCGTAGTAGGTTAAACCTTCAGGAAAATCTTTTACTGTGTTAAACATAAAAAGCGTTTGTAAATCTTTTGAGAATTCTCTAAAAAATTTGAATCCCTTAGGCCACATTTTTGTATAAAAACAATGAATAAGAATATTTTTTTCAAAATGAAATATTATGAAAG
>JABXKD010000129.1 GCA_013375475.1 Promethearchaeota archaeon | reverse complement strand
AATAGCTAAATTAGTAACATGAGGTTTTAAAAATTGAAGCAAACAACAGATATTTTAGAAACGGGTATTATTGAAACTATTATTCCCGAAAGGAAAATGTTAGTTAAAGATTTACTCCGAGAATTAAATCTTGAGGGGAAGTATTTTGGAATACTTATAAACGGGAAGAAAGCAGATGAAGAATCTGAAATCACTCCTGATGATAGCATTACAATCCTTCCACACATTGCTGGCGGGAACTAGAAATAATATAACTTCTTATTTTTCTAATTTGTTTTAATCCAGAGATATTCTCATCAGATCAATGGCTAACGCAGTGTTTGGGAATATTTCTTTGGCTTCTACTAATAATTTAACGGCATCTTCTTGATATCTTGAGGAAATGTGAGTTAAAATTAATTGTTTCGCACCCATTTTTTTTGCATCATTTGCAGCATCAACAGAAGTAGAATGCTTTTTTTCCAGAGCAATATCAGATAACTCCTGTGAGAAAGTTGCTTCGTGAATTAAGACATCTGAATTCTTTCCTAATTCAATTAAAGATTCGCAGGGCATCGTATCTCCTGAGTATGTTATTTTGCGACCGGGTCGTTTCGGAGCAACAATGTTTTCCTTTATAGGATCAATTAGTTTTCCTTTAAAGTCAATGCTTTCTCCCTCTTGTAACTTTTTCCAAAGGCTACTCTCAGGAATCCCGAGTTCCTTAGCTTTTTCAGGGTTAAACTTGCCACTTCGCGGTTTTTCTATAAATGAATATGCGAAAGTTAAAACTGAATGGTCAACTAAAGCATATTTAAGAGTATATTTTTGCCCATCAAATATTGTATTTTCACTAATATTCATTTTTTTATTTGGTAGTTCAGAATCCAAGCTTTCATATATTGTTAATTGCTTTTGCTCATCATCTATCTCTATTACGGTTATGGGATAATTAGGTTTAAGGCCTAGTATTTTCCTATGAACGAATAAGTAGAGAAAAAGGTTTACGGGGCCAAAAATAGTAACAGGGGCAGTTCTATGGTTTAAACCGAATCTGAACAAAAGCCCGGGAAGACCTATAATGTGGTCTCCATGAAAATGTGAAATTAATATTTTTAAGGGTTTATTTAACTTTAAACCAGCTTCAATCATAGCTCTTTGGATATCTTCTCCAGAATCAAATAAGATGAGCTCGTTTTTAAATTTAAGAGCGGTTGATGGAAGGTTTCTTTCGCGAACGGGAATTGCAGCGGAAGAACCTAAGATGATTATTTCCATATAAGTTCATTTGGTATCCATTATTTGCTTTTACTAAGTTGAGAAATTTCTAACCTTTGCTGAATATTTTGTTTTTTCAAATCATCAACCAAACTTTCGAGTTCTTTAAGTCTTAATTTAAATTCGGGACTAACAGGTTGGATTGTACTATTTTGAGTTTGAGTTTGAATTTTAAGTAAGTCTAAGTCAGTTTTTAGCTCACTAGTTTTTTGATCCTTGAGTTTAAGTTGGTTATCTAATTCTCCATATTTTCTTTTTATCCTTATCGCTTCGTTCTTAATTGTAGCAATTTCTTCTTCTTTAGTTTTAAGTGCGTGTTTTGATTCATCTAATTGTTGTTGTAAGAAGCTTGCCATTTCTCTTTGAATTTTTAACTTACCTTCAACATCTCCTTGGGGGAGAGTATCTGTGGGGATATTTTGCAATGCATTAAGCTGTTGCTTAAGGTTGGTAATTTGCGTTTTTGATTTATTTAATTTTTTTGATAATTCTTCAACTACTTGTTTTAATGAATCAGGTCCAGATAACCTTTCCAAATGTATTGCAGAAGTATTAAGCTTTTCGATTTCTTTATTTTTATATTCCAATTCTCCAGTTAATTGAGCTATTCTATCTTTTAACCCAACATCTTCTTTATCGTCTTTCTTCTTTTTGTCTTTTTTCTGGTATTTATCTAATTTCTTCTTTAACTCGTCGTTTTGTCTTTTAACTTTATTAAGGTTATTCTGCAAATCTTCTAAGAGGCTTTTAGATATATCTCTATTATTTTTCTTGGATTCTACTTCCACTTGGATAGGTTTTCTTTCTAATTCCTCCTTTAAATCGGCAATTTGATCAGTAAACATTTCAATTTCTTTATCTTTTTCTATTAATTTTTCGTTAAATTCGTCACTTCCAATATCATTGCTTTTCAACCTCCTAATTATTGATTCTTGTTTGTTAATTTTATCTTGCAATTCTTGGAGGAGGGCATTTAGAGGTGATTTCTCTTTTTCTCTTAACTCTTCGACGCTAATGACAGAAGAACTAGTCGTTTTTTTAATTTCGAGATCGAGCTTCTTTTGTAATTCTATTTTTTCCATCCTTAAAAAACCCATTTTATCTTTGAGTTCTCGTATTTCTCGATCTTTTGCATCCATTTCAATATTTATTTTTTCTTCTTTTGCTTTTTTAACTTTTGACTTCGGAGCTTGTTCATCGAACATTTGCTCATAATTCATAATTGATACCTCAAGCTCCTCTATTTTATCGAGGTATGTGTCAATTTGATCATCTCTTATTATTAATTCTGATTCTAGGTCGTTAATTCTTTTCTTTAAGTTATCTCTCTCTTCATCTGTCATTTTCGCACCTTACCATTTAATTCAAAGTAATAATATTATATTATTTATATAAAAAATCAGTTTTTTAATCTTTTTCTTTCCAAAAACAAAATTAATACATTTCGAAATCCTTTATAGTAAATTTTTTTATTCTTCTAAGTATAGGGAAGAGGCTTAAATAATTAAAGATTAAGAAGGCTACAAAAAGGATTCCACCTATAAAAAAGGGAATTGAAATATGAGGTAGATAGGTTCTATACAACAAAATTGTAGAATTCAATATCATTCCAATGCCCAAACTTAATAATAGCGAAGGAATAAGTATGTATAAAGCTTCTAAAAAGAGAATTCTCTTAATTGATTTATATTGTGACCCAACTGCCCTCATAATCAAGAAATCTTTAGCCTTTTCTAAAATATTACCTTTTTGATAGTTATAAAGCGATACGATTGAAATAATCGCCATCATAATAATAATCAGAGCAGGATAGAAAGTTAAATTATTCAAGAAATCGTAGTTATTCTCAAAAACCGTATTCAAGTTAACAAAGCTGAAATTTTCTCCGAGGGTTTCATTAATAATTGATTTGATGTTTCCAACGATGTTATTAAATTCACCATGTTTAACTTTTAATAGAAGTAGATTTATCTCATTCGAACTGAAATTCAACTCTCCTTGCATAACACCTAAATCGACATACCCCGCGAATCCACTGTAAAAACTATCTATTAGTACTCCAGAAATGTGAAAGGAGTGACCTAATCCTAATTCATCAATTCTCATACTCTGATCTAAAGGATAATCGAAAAAGTTATGGCCTAGTCCATCTCCAATCATCATATAGATCGGATCAGACTCCTCGAAATAAGTTCCATCCATTTCGAAATTTTGTATTATATCACTCGTATTTAAGCCGATAATTGGAATAGATGCTTTCCGCTGTTGCCCAGCAATAACGTAACCCCCATCCACAAGAAAATGATAGCCATCCAATTCAGTGGTGTCGAAAAAATTAATCAAACGCTGATCTACTTTTTCAATTTCAGAAATATTTCCAATCTCTCCTACGGTACTAAAATTAAATAAGTAATTTGGGTCTAAAAAATCAATGTCGTTCTTAGTAACAATAATTTCTGGATTGGAAAACATAGAATACATTGAAGTATAGTTTTGAATGACATGCTTATGACCAATAGCTATAACATCTCTACCTTGAGATTTTGTTATCCATTCTTGTGATGAAGAACTTAAAACACTACTACCTAATCCTAAAGTAAAAACTATTAAGGAAATTATAGTAAAAACAACTAGATATCTTTTAAATTCACCCTTTCTTCTTATCGTATTAATTAAAGACATTTTAAAATTATATCCAATTAAACTTAACCATCTTGGGACCAGCGAAAATTTCTTTGAACCATCATAACTATATGGAATATCTTTTGAAAATAATTTAATAGTGTTTTGGGTTCCAATCTTCCTTAATATTACTCCGGGAACTACATATATTCCTGCAAGACATGAGAAAAACAAAATTGGAGTATAAATAAAATCAATTTGAAATGATGTAAAAATACCAAAAAAGGGAGTTACGAACGAAAGAATGCCATAAGAAATATATCCAATTATAGCCCCCATTATAAAACCAATAATAAACACGAGATATGCTTCTGTTAAATAAAAACTATATAATTTTCTAGGGAGAGATCCTAAAGCTTTCATAATAGCAATATCGCGCTTTTTGGTAATAATCAAAGTACTTGTAACAATCACCACCACTGCAAATGCCATAATTAACATCAGAACAATAACTAGAGTAGTAAAATCTGTATATACAATGGCAATACCTCCAGAGAAATAGTAGGCGTTTTCATACCCATAGGTTATAAACGTATTAAAACCAATAGCTGATGTGAAATTTATCAAGAATACAGTGAAAGCAATCACTAAAATTATCATTACTGTATAAGAGTAAGTCGTTTCCCGTTTCCTATAGAAATCTTTTATAGCAAAATCCAACGAAATATTAATTACACCAGAGATATATATAATTTTAAATTTATGTTTTGACTTCTTCTTCCTTGATTATTTTTCCATCTTCAAAAGATATAATTCGATTTGCAAGTTCGATGAGAAAATCATCGTGTGTAGCAATGACAATTGTTTTATTATCCTTCTTCATGTCGTTAAAGAGATCTCGTATAAACAAACTTGTTTTTTTATCTAAATTCGCAGTAGGTTCATCTGCTAAAATTAGTTCAGGATCATTTGCTAATGCTCTTGCTATTGCTACTCTCTGTTGTTCTCCCGCCGAAAGTTGAAAAGGAAGATGTTCTCTTCTATCTCCTAAACCCACTTGCTTTAAGAGACCTATGGCTCTTTCTCTTTGCTCATTTAAACTCATACCAGCTAATTTCATAGGAAACATTATGTTTTCTTCAGCGGTTAGAGTACTAATAAGATTATAATTTTGGAAAATGAATCCTACATTTATCAGCCTAAAGGTAGCCAGAGATTCTTCCTGCAAATTAGTTATTTTAACACCATTTGAATAAATTAAACCGTTATTAGGAGAGTCAAGCCCGCCTATCAAATTTAATAAAGTAGTTTTCCCCGCACCAGAAGGACCTTTTATTATTACAAAATCAGACTCCGTAATTCTTAAAGAAATGTCATCAACAGCTCTTACAATGAAATCGCCAATTTCGTAATCTTTAACTAAAGCATTCGCTAAAATAACCAGATTGCTCGTTTTAATTTCCTCTAAAAAGGCGATCTCCTCTACATCTTGAGGTTCTTCAAAAAATTCTCTCTCCATTTTTAATCCTTTATCGCATTCTTTTTTGAATTCTTCTTTTTATAATTTTTAGTTATTTAAAATTTTATGCTATGAAATAAGCTATATAGTCAATATTAGGTTGAAATAGACGATTTTGACAAAAGTTTATATAGTGCCATGGTATTATGTATGTTAGAGAGGAAGTCGCAAATAAAAATATCCCCTAATTTCCTAATTTAAATGGTAACGTACGGAAGCTAAATTTTATCCAAAAATTAATACCTCATTATGAGGTGAAATTTCCGGCCCCTCTCTATCTCCTTTTTCTAGACGAGGTTTACATTATTGTCCTAATTAAATTGGAAAATATTTATCTTAAGTAAGATATTTTATTATTAAATATTTACAAATCATAGATTTTAATTATGGATTTTGAGAAGTTAACAGAACTAATAATTGAATTAGAAGTAGACGATATTGAGGCTGCTGTAAAGGAAGCTTTAGAAGTAGATGGAAAGGAACCTTTTGATATCCTAAACGCTTTAACTAAAGGGATGGACGAGGTAGGGCGTAGATACGAAGAAAAGGAATATTATCTTACTGAACTCGTACTCGCTGGAGAAACGATGAAAGAAGCGTTTAAAGTTCTCCAACCCGCTTTAGCGGCATCAGATCAATCACAAGACAAGATTAAAATCATCCTCGCAACTGTAAAAGGCGACAACCATGACATTGGTAAAAATATTCTGGGCTCACTATTGCTAAGCAGTGGTTTTGAATTATTCGACTTAGGAATGGATGTAGATGAAAAAGTTATCGTAGATAAAGTGAGAGAAACTGGGGCAGATGTTATCGCTTTGAGTTCATTGTTAACAATGACAGTTGAACAGATTAAAGCAGTTCATGAAGCTTTAATTGCAGCAGGATTAAGAGATTCGGTAAAATTAATAGTTGGTGGAGCTCCTTTGAACATGGAACTTGCCCAAAAGCTAGGCGCGGACCTATTTGCCGACGATGCAGTTTCAGGGGTAAAAGTAATCAAGGAAGCATTTGGGAAATAATTTACTTTTTATCTATTTTTATTTTTAAACCTTAAAACGTTATTGTCTCAGATTTGAGATTTATAAATTATAAAGTCGTTTTATATGAAGTTGATTTTCCAATTTTAAATGTCGAAAAAGTTGTTTAAATTATAATGAGAACTTTTAATTTCTTAAGGAAAGTATATCTCTTAGGAGAATTATAAATTAAATTAATTCTAAATAGAAAAAATCTTTATATAAGATAACAAGTAATAGAAGGTTGTTAAAATGTCTGGAAGCGAAAAAGAAATCGATTACGACGAAGAACTAGACACAAGAGGATTATTTTGTCCAGAACCGTTATTTGAAGTGAGAAATTTTTCAGAAACTCTGGATATTGG
>JABXKD010000128.1 GCA_013375475.1 Promethearchaeota archaeon | reverse complement strand
AGCTAAGATTTCATATAAATAATTTTTTTTTAAGCCTATAGATGTGAAATCTATTTTAAAATTAGAGGACATCTGAGATGATAATAATAATTTTCAGTAGTATAAATAAGAATATATCCAAGTTCTTTAATACTTTATAATAAAATAATCATCTTTTTCCTTCGATCAAGAAGCATTAAAAATTAACAAAAATAAAAAGAAGTATTAAACTTTTATTATTAGCAAATTAAATAGAACTTGATTTTTATTGTATCGGGTAATTGGTATAGATCCAGGCTCTAAATCTTGGGATTTTTTTGGATTAGAAAACAAAGAAATTATCTTAGATGCTTCTGTTCCCTCAAATGAATTAATAGAAGAACCGAGTAAGGCATTAACTATCATAAAATCGGTAGAGGATATCGATTTAATCGTAGCTCCAAGCGGGTTTGGGTTACCCCTAAAAAAAGTTTCAAATATGAATGAAGAAGACATTTTTCTAGCTTTGTTAAAATTCGATAAGAAGGAGAAGAATAAATTAATTGGGCTGGGTGAAATCCTTCGCTTAATAAAAGCAGAAAGAATACCTGCAATAATTATCCCCGGTGTAAAACATCTACCTACAATTCCTAGATATCGTAAAATTAATAAAATTGATATGGGAACCGCAGATAAACTATGTACAGCTGTTACTGGAATAAGAGATCAAGTGGAAAGGTTAAACATTAATCCTAAACACACTAATTTTATTATGGTTGAAATTGGATATGGATTTACATCCGTCTTAGCTATTGAAAACGGTCAAGTGATTGATGGAATAGGTGGCTCTAACATTATGGGTTTTAGAGCCTGTGGAAGCCTTGATGGAGAACTTGCGTGTTTAATTAAAAAAATTAATAAAAAGGATATTTATAGAGGTGGACTTTCTTTTATTGCTGGTCACACAGATTTAACCTTAAAAGAAATCATATCACTAGCTGAAAAGGACTCACAGACGAAATTAGCTTTTAATGCTTATATATCTGAATTGATTAAAGCAATTTACGCAATTTCTTCATCTTATTCAAATAAAAATAACATTAGTGAGATAATTCTTGCAGGAAGATCATCGGAATTACAATATATTAAGGAAATTATCTATAATAGGTTAAATGAATTGTTTCCTGTCAAATTAATGCAATCGTATGGCGTTATATCAAAGCATGCTGCTCAGGGTGCTGCTTTCATAGCAAATGGTTTATTAGGGGGTGAATTTGAACCCATAATTAATAATATGAAAATTAAAGAAGCAAAAGGTTCAATTCTAGATGATATATATATTCCATTTGATAAACATAATTATTGAGTGATTTAAATTAAAAGAATTTTAATAATAACGGGCAAGAGTAGCTATCCTATAATTAAGGAAATCATAACACCAATTACAAAACATAATATTGAAATTCTTAAAGCGCCCATAACAATATCTGCTTTTTTAACAGAAAGTATAGTTAATGATCTACTAAAAAATATTGATCTTACCAGTTTTGATCTTCTATTACTTCCAGGTTTCATCCAATGGGATACTACCAAATTAGCAGAAGAAAATTCAATTGAAATAAAGAAAGGGCCTGAATTTGCATCTGACCTTCCTTGGATTTTAAAACATATTGATACCGTTAAATTATCAAATAAAACGCCGGCGAATAAAGTATTCGAGAGTTCTGGCGAGCGAGATTATGAAGAAATCGCTAAGAAACAGATTGAATTCGCTAAAGATAATCTGGGATTCCATACTTTTTTCATCAATGAACAAACCTCCAGCATAATGATCGGGAACAATCTTCCACCTCCAATTATTGCTGAAATTGTCAATTGCCCAGAAAAAAGCAATGATGCAATTGTTAGAAAAATAAATCATTACATAGAATCGGGTGCAGATATTATTGATATCGGATGCATAGCAAACAAAACCTATCCAGATAGGATAAGAGAAATCGTTCAACTTATCCGGAATAATTTTAATGTCTTAATCAGCATTGATTCAATGGAAAAAAGCGAAATTCTAGCAGCTGTAGATGAGGGTGTTGATTTAATCCTAAGTTTAGACCTTGGAAATTACAAAGATTTCTTGCATCTCCCTCGAGATATCCCTATCGTTATATTACCTACGAATATAAAGGAAACTTATTTCCCTAAAGAACCTGATATAAGAGTTAAGAATTTATTTAAATTAACTCAAGAACTGCGACAAAACGGTTTTAAAAAGTTAATTGCCGATCCCCTATTAGAAACTCCTATTACACCAGGGATTTGTAACTCTCTAGAAACGTATTTTCTTTATAAAAAACAAGTTACAAAAGAGATAAACAAAAATCTGGAATTGCCTCTATTTTTTGGTATATCTAATGTGGTAGAACTTATGGATATTGATTCAGTGGGAATAAATGGATTATTAGCAAGTATTGCAGTTGAATTAGATATGGGAATTTTATTTACGGTTGAACACAGCACTAAAATGATGGGAGGAGTAAGGGAACTAAAAGAAAGTGTAAAACTTAATTATGTTTCAAAATATAAAAGAACTCCTCCTATAAATCATGGAATTAATGTCTTCAAGGCTAAAGGTAAAACTAGTCAAAATCTTCCAGAATTTGATAGAACTGATGCAATTTCCGTAAAAGATTACACTCCTGGATATATACCTGATAAGAATGGTTATTTTAAATTTTATGTTAACCACTACACTAAAGAAATCTATGTATTATTTTATTCTAATCAAAAAATTCTTCTCAAAACTTTAATTGGGAATAAAGCTGAAACACTTAGCAAAAAAGTTCTTGAATTGAATTTAACTACAAATATTCAACATATAAATTATCTGGGACGTGAATTAAACAAAGCAGAATTTTGTTTGCTTACCGGAAAACCGTATATTCAAGATGAATAAAAAAAAAGTGTTATTTAATTTCAAGACATGTCTTAATATCTCTTCCAGGAGCTAACAAAGGAGCTAAATTGACTGCTGTTTTTCTTAGATTTTTACTATGAAATTTAAGTGCTTCTTCACTTTCATATTTCTCATAAAAAATTATTGTATTCTCCAGTCCTTCTCCCTTTACAGTATGAGGTATATATTCTAAAGTTCCTGATTCTGAAGATTTGATGTTAGTAGCCATTTCTTTAAGAACTTCTATTGCCTCTTCCATTTTTCCTGGTTTAATTTGAAGCGTAGCTATTAGAGTTACCATTTTTATTTTACCTTCTAAATTCAATTTTGAATTATGTAATTATTCTACCTAATTAAATTATAAACAAAAAAGCGAATTTATCATTCAATTTTTCGTCTTTCATTCCAAATTAATAAAGTATGGGGTTGCTTGATCTACGCCAATTACAAGAAGTTTTTTTGAGTGATCATCCATATAAGTAAATGAAACCTAAATTAAATATACCTTATTATATGTCTTAAAGAATTTTTAAGAAAATAAATTAAAGATTTACTTTAAAAAATTAGATGAAAAAACCATGATTCCAAAAAAGATGGATATTTATCTTCACGAGCACCTTCCGGAAGCTACTCTAAAAAATAGACTAAAAACAGATAACGGGAAATGTTATCTAGAACTTAGCAATGTTGACGAGCATCTTTTATCAAGGTTGGGAATTGTGAGCGATAGACTTGGACCCCAACTTGTAGCCTGTATATGGGATGAGAGCTCACAATTAGAAATTGGGGGGTATTTAGTAGTCGATAACCTTTCTATGGGAAGACCATCTATGGGAGGAATTCGAATGTTACCTGACATAACTCCTGCTGACATACATAATTTAGCTCGAGGTATGACTCTGAAAAACGCAGCCGCTAACCTTCCTTATGGGGGTGGAAAATCAGGTATTGTGGCTGAGCAAACTATTTCTAGTGAAGAACACGACAAAATAATTAGCGGTTTTGCCCGTTTGATACGAAAATATAAAGATATTTATGTTCCAGGTCCAGATGTTGGAACTAAAGATGCTGATATGAAATTAGTTGCTATAGAAAATGGATTGGATAGCGCTGTATCTAAACCCGCTGATATGGGTGGTAATCGAATAGATGAATTAGGCGGTGCAGCGGGAGGGGTTGTGATTGCGTTGCAAACATTATTGAAAATTCTACCACGATTGAGAGTCCTACCTCAATTTGCTAATTTAGAAATACCCGAAGAGAATGATCTTACGGTAATCATTCAAGGCTTTGGAGCTGTTGGAGCACATGCTTCACGTATAATAAAAGAACGTATTTCTGAGGCTAAAGTAATAGGTATAAGTGATTTGGAAGGTTATTTATATAATGAAAATGGACTTCCAGTTGAAGAACTTTTTAGTTTATGGCAAAAATTAGGCTTAGTTACTAATACATTTTTTAAAGATAAGATCGCACCCGAGGGGTTTAAACATCCAACTAAATTTTCTACCAACGCTAATAACTTACTTCTTGAGAACGCCTTCTGCATGATACCTGCTGCTCCAATATTTAATTATTTAGGCGTACGTTCTTCTGATAATGCATCGATGTTAGTTGATCGAATGGGAAAATGGTCTGTAATTATTGAAGGAGCAAATACTTACTCTCCAGATCCCAATAGAAAGGCGGCTAGAACCCGCATGGAACAAATAGTGTATGGAGAAAAAGGCATAATGATAGCTAACGATTATTTAGTTAATTCGGGTGGTGTAATATTTGCTGCTCAAGAACATATTCTCAAAACACTTGAAAACCTTCAAATACCAGATAAAATGTTGGGAAATCGTGAAGCAATAGAAAAATGGCTGAAGGATCACGAATATGACTTTGCTGAACTATCGAAACAACGCTTATTAGCGGGAGAGGAATATAGAGAAAATGTTATACACCATAACATGATTGAATTAGTTGATTTATTAACAGCTAACCCAGACATGCTACCATGTACAGCTGCTCAGCGTGTAAGCATCCAACGCCTTTCTGCAAAAGAAAGCCAACGAACTGCTAAGGATATAATGGTGTCGATTCCAACTATTGATATTAATAATAGCATACAAAATGCTGCAGAGTTAATGATAGATAAAAATAGTGGTATAGTAGCTGTTCTTTATGAAGGTAAACTTGTAGGAGTAGCAACTGATTGGGATATAACAGCAGCAGTTGCCTCTAATAGTTGTGATGTTAAACTTGATAAAATTATCACTAAGGATGTTATTACAGCCTCTCCTGATTATACTATGCTAGACATCGTACGTGAATTAGAACAATATCAAATTTCTGCTATGCCAGTCGTTAAGGATGGAAAGGTTTTAGGAAAAGTAAGTTCAGATTTAATTACACAAGGTTATGTCTTAAGTCTTTTACAAGATCACAGAATTTAGTAAAAATTTAAGATTTTATATAATGTATCTCTCTGTGCTGGGAATTTTCCCGCAGCTTTAATAATTTCAATTATTTCATCTGGAGATAAGTATTCTCCAAATTCCGCTCCTGCACTTTTTGAGATATTCTCCTCCATTAAGGTCCCTGAAAAATCGTTTACTCCATAATTAAGAGAAACTTGGGCAAACTTAGGACCTAACTTAACCCAATAACACTGAATATTATCAATGTAATTATTGAAAAATATTGAACATAACAACCAACAAAATTTTTATTTATTTAAGTTAAAAAATCTTGCTTTCAGTAATTAAAAGATTTTTTTCAGATCTTTAGTAGTTCCAATGCCTCTGCTCTTGTAGCAAGGTTAGTTTTAAAAATTCCTTTTATAGCAGAAGTAATTATTATTGGGTTTGATTGCTTTACACCTCTCATTATTTCGCATAAGTGAGTTCCCTTGACTACAACCATTACACCTCTTGGTTTTAAGGAACAACCCATTAAATAGTTAGCAATGTCATCTGTCATCTTTTCTTGTACATTTAGCCTATGAGAAAAGTAATTAACCACTCTCGCGAATTTTGAAATTCCTAAAAGAGTTTCTCCAGGCATATATATGATATCAACTGTCCCATAAAAAGGTAATATATGGTGTTCACACATACTATAAAATTTAATACCTTTCGATACAATAATCTCGCTATATTGAGCTTTAAAGATTTTTATTTCTTTATCCAAATCTAGTCGATAGCCATCAAAAATTTCATTATAGGCGTTAGCTACTCGTTTTGGAGTCTCTCTAGTCGCTGGGCGTAAATGATCATTACCCTCAATTTCTTTAATTAGTTGCTTTATAAGTTCTTGTACTCTCTCTTTATTCATTTTTCTTTCGTGTTCTCTTTTTTAGTTAATATATATTGGAATTTAGGAAAATATAATAAATATTAGATATAAAAAAAAATTGCTTTCAAAGAATTAAAAAAGCTTTAAGCGCTCAATTCCATTTTTTTCGAGATTTATCAGATGACTATCTTTTTTTCTTTAGTAATTGTTTATAGATTATTACATAATTTTTTACGCTTACTACTCGCGGATTACGTCTAAAATTTGTTGGAATCGGAGCGCTACAACGTGAACATAGGTTTGAAGTTCGCATCCAATCTTTAAATTCATCAGCGTGGGATGGATACCTACAATTGGGGCATACAACAATTCCGCGTCCTCTGTCTTCAGGATACTTTGGTAGTTTAAAACAAAAGATACACTTAAAATCCTCTAATGATAAATACGAACCTCTTGGTTTATAATTATTAAGATTTCGAACTTTTGAAGTCGGTTTTACCTTAGTAGTACGAGTTACATTTGATGTTTTAGTTTGAGTAGTTTGCCTACGTGATGTGGGTGTTGTCCTTGATGATTGAGTTCTTGATCTTGAGGTGTGCGTAGTTGATCGCGTAGATGGATTTGGGTTAGTTACCCTCGTTGTCCGCACACGCTGTCTCTGTGTTGTAGGTGTAGTTAAATTATTAACCGTTCTA
>JABXKD010000127.1 GCA_013375475.1 Promethearchaeota archaeon | reverse complement strand
ATTCTTTGTTAACGGATCTTCTTGAATATCTCCAACCAATCCTTTAGCAAACACTATACCAGCTTCCCTTGAGCGTCTGTAATATTCTTCGTAATCTTTCCCCGCACATCTCATATCAATATATGTAACCATAATATCTGAATCAGGATACTCTGATTTAATTAATTTAGAGTTCTTCAGAGATAGATTACAGCAAATAACCGAGCACCAAGCGTTTTTCTTTACATCTCTACTCCCTACACAATAGATAAAAAATATCTTTGAAGGGCGTTTTCCATCAGAAGGTCGTTTTAAGTGTCCATAAGTAGGTCCATTAGGCGCCAATATTCTTTCCAGTTGGATTTGGTTGATTACATTCTCGTAGGTTCCATACCCATAATCTGGCCCTTGGTAGATGTCCCAACCCGTTGCGACTATTATAGTTCCAATCTCAATATCTACGTATTCGTCTTGAATGCTAAAATCGATTGCATCTTCTTCGCACGATTCGACGCAAGCAAAACATTCTACGCAAGTTTCTCGGTTTATGTCATAAATTGCAGGAACTGCTTGAGCAAAAGCAATGTCGATACACTTTCTTGCAGATAATCCTTCGTCAAAGTAGTTGGGGATGAAAATTGGGCACACTTCCGTGCAAGCTCCACATCCAGTACATTTAGTTTCACTTACGAATCGAGAGTTCCTTTTAACTTTAGCTCTGAAGTTTCCTATATATCCATCGACTTGAACTACTTCAGAATTAGATAGAATCTCAATATTTGGATGACGGTTTGCCTCCAACATTTTAGGACCGAGAATTCATATAGAACAGTCGTCTGTTGGGAAAGTTCTATCTAATTGACTCATTCTTCCTCCAATGGTAGTGTTCTTTTCTACTAAGTACACTTTAAATCCCATGTCTCCTAAATCTATAGCAGTTGACAATCCCGCAATGCCTCCCCCGACTACTAGAGCGGTAGGTGTTACAGGAACGGTCTTCGTGGGCACATCTTCTAAGAGTCGTGCTCGTGCTATACCTGCCCGTATGAGCTCGATAGCTTTCTGGACGGCTTTTTCTCTTACTTCTAAAGCTTGGTGGACAAAACTACAGTGTTCTCTAATGTTTACAAATTCCAAGTATCTTGGAGGGATATTAGCTTCAGCTAAAATTGCGTGAAAGACGGGTTGATGCGTCTTTGGAGTGCAAGCAGCTACAACGATTCTTTCAAGCTTAAATTCAATGATCTGTTCTTTAATGTATTCTGATCCACCCTCGGTTCACATAGAGAGGTACTCGTAAGCTTTAACGCCTTCCAATTTATTGAGTTCTTCGACAATTCTAGGTACGTCTAGTATTCCAGCGATATTAATTCCTCAGCGACAAACAAATACACCAACAACTGATTTCTCAGCGTTTTCATTATCCTTGGTCTGATTTTCAGACAACATTTACACCTTTGTTTATATATCCTCCTAACAATTCAAGAGTATATACTTTACTAATAGTTTCTTTATTGTTCTTATTACATTATAATTATGTAAAGTAAAATAGTTCTTATTATTAAAATTCAATTGTTATTAGTTTTAAAACGAGTATTTTTGATTTTAAGACTTTCCTCATTGCTCTCAAAGTTGAAAAAATCGAACCAGATATAAATAGAATAAAAATTATAACTTATGATTGAAACATTACACTTAAGTAAAATTTAAAACGATCTTTCGATGGGTGAATATTCATGTTAGAATCTCAAGAATCTAAAAAAAAATCAAAATACCAAATTACCTCAATTCAAAGAAAATTACTAATTGGTAAAATATATCCTATCCTTCTATTGGGTTCAATAGTCTGGTTATCTGGGGAATTTTTATTTAGCTTTCTTTTCTCAGATTTGGATTTAACAGGACGAAATTTATTGGCCTATATTATAATCGTAATCGTAGAAGTGAACTTATTTATCGTATTTTTCTTTGCCTCTAAATATAATAAAACACTATTGAGCATCTCACTCTTCTTAGTACTTTCCTTTCTATTAGGAATTTTAAGTCTAACTATAGTAATTTTTACCGAATTTATACCCCAAGTTCATATGTTTGTCAGTCTATCCGTCGGTGCAAATCTCATTGTAAACTTTTTAACTCTCATTTTAAGAGATAAATACTTCTCTAAAGGATATATTTGGGCGCATATATTATTATTCTTACTTGGATGTGCCATATTAGAACTCGTTTTCATCGTTATGTTCAACATCCAAAACTTTTTACTTACAGTACCTATCTCACTTGCGTATATCCTGGTTATTTCCTTAATTTTAATTTTCTATGGCGTACGAACCATTACAAAAGTTGAAAATGAAAATTGGATATATACATTTTTTAAAATTCTTGGAATTTTATTAGTAGCTCTTGTTTTGGCTGTCGTTGTAGTCGTTATCGTGCTTTTAATAGTTGCTTGCGCAATTGCCACTGATGGTGCTTTTGATTTATCAGGTTTTGGTGGAGGAGGGGGAGGAACTCGACGAAAAAAGAAGAAACAATAGAAAATATAACTCTCTTTTTCTTTTTTTTTATAAACGAAAATACTAATTTATCAGTGTTTTTTATTTTTTTAACTCCTTGTTAGAATAATTTCATTTAAAAATTAAACCTAATTATAATCATTGAATTTCCTTTTTGAGGAAGCAGAAAAAGATGTAATGGGAACAATAACTTCTGAAGGAAAAAAAATAGGGACATTTATAACAAGAAAAGATGTAGATATTGTAAAATGTAAAGATATGATCCCGTTAACGAAACGAACAATGGGTGGTTTTATGAGCCCCCTTAAAGATTGTAACTAAAAAATCGTTATGCAATATAGAAATAAATAATAAAGAAATAAATAAAATAAAATAAATAAAAAACTATTTATTTACCGCCAAATTCCGAAACATCGCCAAATAAACGCTTTACAGCTTCTATTCTAGTTTCTTCGCCAATTTGTTCGACATTTTTCAGACTAATGGCTTCTTTTGGACAAACGGCAATACACTGAGGTTCAGTTTTACCCACTTCTGGATCAATGAAATCCTCTTTCATGTTCTCACAGAGATCACATATAAGAGCTTTCTGGGAGTCAATATGCAAATTAATCACACCAAAGTCGCATGCTCTGATACAATATGCGCAACCATTGCATTTTTCGTCATCGACAATTATAGAACCGTTTATTTCATCTTTCTCCAGAGCTTTTTCTGGACAGCTACGAATACATGGCGCATCCTCGCATTTTTGACACGCTAAAGCAATATTGAAAACGGGTTCAATTCGCACTCTGTGAATTCGGGTATTAATTGGATTAAAATTGCCGTCGTGAACAAAAGAGCAGACAGATTCGCATGTTTCGCAGCCTGTACACAAATCAGGGTCAACAATTATGAACTGATGCATTTTTCCTCCGCGTTTCTTCAAGGAAGATCTAGACATATTACTTTTTACCTCCAGCTGGCTTCAATTTTCCAATAACAAAATCTAAACCTAACCTCTTAAGAGTATCATCCGTAGGAATACCCGTCTCAGTGTCCCAACCTCTTGCTTCGTAGTAGCCGCTTAATAACTTCTGATATCCATCCTCTTTTAAAACGACACCTTTGGCAGGACCTTTTGTATGGGCTTCTTTAAAGAACTTCTCTGGAGGATGATCATCAGCTCGAGTCCATCCTTCTCGGATATTGAAACATTTAGAAAGGTTAACAATAGCTTCTCCTCGGGTCAACAAAGATTGTTCCGTATGAGGTATGCCAGTTACTAATTCGTAAACTTTAGCCATCTCTGCATCGTTTTCGTAGATACCGCGAGTGAATTTACATATGACGTAAGAATCAATAATCCCGTATACATCTTCAGTCGCCTTGATTTTCTTTCCGCGTTCGAGACCTTTATCATAACCAAATCTGTCAAATGTTCCTTTTGCATCTAAGCCATACGCACCATTTCGTAAGTGGCATGCACCTCGAATTGAAACACTTTCACCAACAGCGAATGAGGTCATACCATGAAGATCAAATGCTGGCATTTCGAGCCCTTTAATATGCATTCCATAATAGCTTGCGTTTTTTCTACCCATTTCTTCAAGTCTTATACCAGCTTGTTTACATCCGTCTTTAAAAATCTTTCCAGCAAAACCTTTTCCTAAGATCATTTCTTCCGTAAATCGTGCCAGATTAGTGGTAGAACCAAATGGCAGTTCGTATCCAAGATCTTTTTTCGTTATGAGTCCAACTTCGTACAACTCACAAGCCATTGAGGCGGTAACACCCCCTGAAATTGCGTCAATTCCTAAATCATCGCATAATGCTACGCATTTAAAGACTGTTGGCCAATCGCTACAACCAGTGTTAGTTCCAAAGGAATAACACATTTCAACATCTATAGAGGCAATTAAATTAGGATATTCTGGGTGGGTTTTTGGTACTCTAGCTAGATGATCGCAAGCGATTGAACATTGTGAGCAAGCAACTTTTTTAACAACCCAATCTTCGTTTAATTGGTCACCATTAAAGGCTCCTTTGTCAATTTCGTCCCATGTACCTTCTCGGTAGTTCATGGTAGGCATCATTCCCAGTTTATTATAACTAGTTAAACCTGCTGGCGTTCCTAAATCGCGATATTTAGCAGTTGCAGGACCATTAGCTACTTTAATTAATTTCTTTGCCATTTTGTAAAATTCCGCAGGATGCGCAACTTTAAGTCCTTTTGTACCCCGAAATGCTATAGCCTTCAGATTTTTGCTTCCCATGACTCCTCCCATACCAGTACGTCCTGCTTGTCTGTTTCTATCGTTAGTAATACAACCCATTCTACTCATTTGTTCTCCTGCTGGTCCAATTGACATTACAGCTAATCTTTGATCTTGAAATTCTTCTCGAAGTAATTCCTCTGTCTCAAAATTCCCTTTACCCCAAAGAGTTTTTTCGCAAGGTTCTATGTAGTAATCATCGTCGTCTACAACTAAGTATGAGGGTTTAGCTGCTTTTCCTTTAATAACAATTGCATTTATTCCAGCTCGTCGAGCTTGTGCTCCAACTGAACCTGAAGAAATAGCCATACCAAACATATTAGTCAACGGAGACTTAGCAAATACCCCATATTTCGAACTTGTCGGTAAAATTGTTGTAGGAAAAGGGCCTATCGACCAAACAAACACGTTCTCAGGTCCTAAAGGATCAACACCTGGTTTTAATTCATCCCAAAGAATTTTGGCTCCAAATCCATACCCACCGATCCAATCCCGACAAAATTCTCCAGATAAAGTAGATTTTGAAATCTTGCCACTGGTTAAATCTACATCGAGTCTCACTTGGGAGTATCCCTTGACATCGTCAGGTACAGATACATCTTTAGCTTTACTCATAAAATTTTCACTAAATTCTATTTTTGATTTTTTTTGTATAGAGAGTTAATATTTATTATAGAGAATTACTATTTATTAGGTTATTTGTTAATTTACACAACTTCTACCCTTAGTGAAACTTAAAAAATTAAAGATTCTATTTGAATTTGTGAAATTATTTTAAACGAAGAATTAGAAAAAAAAAGAAGTATTGACTAATAATTGAAGTTAACTACCTTTCATATGACTCCAGCTATTGCTGTTGTAAGTATAGCTCCATGTATCTCCAAGCGTGGGCCCTGGGAACCGAAATCCCCCAAATACAATAGTTTTTTGATTGTTAGAATCGTAAACCATCGAGAAGTCCATTCTATTGGAAGGGTGACTTATAGGTAGAACTTCTGCCCATTCATTGGTCGAGGGATCAAAGATCCAAGTGTCGTCTAGTGCTTCTCCTGGGGCTCCCAAGTTCCGCCCTCCAAAGAAAATTATTTTCTGGTTAGTAGAATCGTACACCATACTATGCCAGTAGCGGATATCGGGTTTAATTACATTAATTATCTCCGACCAAGAGTTATTTTCGTAATAATAAACCCAAGTATCATCATTTAATGTTGATGTGCCTGAGCGCCCTCCAAAGAGGAAACCTCTATTACTATCTGAATCAAATACCATATTTGAACCATATCTACCAGAGGGGTGAGTTAAAGGGTTTAATTCAGTCCAGGAATTATCACTGTAATTATACACCCAAGTATCACCGTAATGAGGAAATGAATCCCAATATCCTCCAAAAAGTATAACTCTATGAACATTAGAGTCGTAGTATATAGAGAAACTTTGTCTAATAGAAGGTTTAACAATGGGAAATACTTCTGTCCACTGGTTTGTTTGAGAGTCGTAAATCCAAGTATCATCCATCAGCCCTTGTTCATCTCCCCATCCACCAAATAATATTGTTTTTCTATTGATCGAATCATACACCATCTTATGCCCCGATCTTGCTAACGGTTTTGTATTTGGATAAATTTCTGTCCATAAGTTGCTTGTAGAGTCGTAAAGCCACATATCATTAAAAAGCTCCCAATCACCTCCTTCTTGATATCCTCCTCCAAAAAATATAGTTTTTTGTAGAACGGGATCGTAAACCATCGCAGAACCGTACCTCGCGGAAGGAGTCGCATTTTGGATAACAGATATAAAAAGAAAAGTTCCAAGTATTCCAGAGGAAATTATTACTACTATAATACCCACTGTTTCAAATTTTTTTCTTCTCTCCATAAAATTCACCTAAATAAAGTTCGGTAATGGCTTCTTTATTTAATCTGTTTAATTGATTTTACGTCAACTTAAATAATTATCTGATCAAATGGTTTTTAATCATAATAAAAGCATATTTAAACTTCTTTAAATTATATTTAACATTAGAACTATGACTGTTATGGGATTTATATGGCCGAAACTACGGAAAAAAGTAAAAGTGAGAAAAACGACAAAATACTATCCAGTGACATCATTAAAAATGTCATTGCAAATGCGAACTATTGCTATAATTGTAATCGCTGCGTCAATGTATGCCCCGTCTCTTATTTAGATTTGTTTTATCCGAGAAATCTAATTACTGATTTAACCTTCTTAACTCCAGAGGAAGCACTACAAAATAATAACATTTGGGACTGTCTAACATGTGGACTCTGCACAGAATACTGCCCAATGACTAAAGATAAAACAGGGGTCAACTTTACAGAGATTATTAAGGAACTTAGAACCTTGACTTCGGAATACGAACCA
>JABXKD010000126.1 GCA_013375475.1 Promethearchaeota archaeon | reverse complement strand
GAAAAATGTATCAACCAGCGAGCTTGAAGGGAGAATCGCCAGTACCGATAGATGAAAGAGTCAGAAACAGGTATCTAATTCTGTACATATTGATAATTATTCTAAGTTTTGTTCCATGCTCACTATTTGAATATTGGTACTTCACTTTCTTCTGGAGCGAGAGATTCATTTGGGTATTTTTTATAGTTCTTCCTTTTAACGCTTTAGCTGTAATCTATGTAATTCAATTTAGTGCTATTCTAGCTTCAGTTTTAATTTTAAAAGTAGTAAATCTTATACATGTTCCAAAAGAAGGAATTTTTAAGCGTTCCTTAGAAGATCGTGATTACTTTTTTTGGAACATCCGCAATATTATTAAAAAGTGGCCGTTATATGTAATGGCGTCAAATCCATTTCCGTGGTTTAAAAATCGTTTTACATTAAGGTTTTTTGGGGTAAAAATCGGTAAAAAAACGATTTGTGATAACTGTTGGATAACTTCAGAATTCGTTTCAATCGGTAAGAATGTTATTATAGGGATGAACTCTTCTGTTTTGAGTTTTGGCATTGAACAAGATAATTTTATTTTAAAAAAAGTTAGAGTGGAAAACGATGTACTTATCGGCGCGAAGTGCGTTCTTTTACCTGGTACTCTTATACAACGAAATGTGAAACTTTCGGCTCATTCCTATACTAATCATAATGCCGTTTTAGAAGAAGACTCGATTTACATGGGGCATCCTGCAAAATTAAAAAGCGAAAAGTAAAATTATGTCTGAGAAAAGTGTAAAAATTGATACTCAAGGAAGTTTGAAGTCGAAAAGGAGACTTGTAATAATATCTGATACACATATAACTCATGCTGCAGGAGCTTTCAATCTTCACGCCTATAATGTTGGAATTGAAAAAGTTAATAAAATTAAGAATGCTTCAATTTACTTAAACTTAGGAGATATTACCCATTTGGGAACCTTATTGGATTATGAGTATGCTTTAGAGCAACACAAGAAATTAAATCCAAAATCAAAAAGTCCAATAATGAGGTTAATCGGTAATCACGATGCGTTGAATGTAGGCTATTTATTATTTGAAGAAATGATAGGCGAAAGACATGATGTTTACGAAGATGATGAAATCTTTATTATTGGTATAGATAGCACAAAACCTGATCTTCCAGGGGGAATAATTCATCATAATGTAATAAATTTGGTTAGAGAAGAGTTAGAAAAACCAGAGAGAGAGGATAAGTTTAAAGTTGTTTGTTTTCACCACCAACTAATACCTATACCTTATACGGGAAAAGAACGGTCAGCCATAGATGACTCTGGAGACATGCTTAAAATGCTTTTAGAGGCAAAGGCAGATTTGGTTTTAAATGGACATCGTCATACCTCTAACCTTTATACTGTTAGCAGTAGTGATAAAGATTTATTCATTTTCAATGCGGGAACATTCTCTTGTAATAAAACAAGATATAGAGAAATGTTTACATATTCTATAATTGATATAGAAGGTACCGATCTTAATTTTAAAGTCATCCCAATTTTGGATTCAGAATCGGATTCAACGCGTGAGTTTTTACGCGAAGTAAATTATTATGTTCCATTACAAATTGACAAGAACCAGAAACCTATTGCTAGATTTATCCAATTATCAAACTCATTAATTTCAGTTAAAAATAAAGGTGAATTAAGTAATTTAGATAAAGCCATAGTGAAAATTAATACAATTGGGGAGGTCGATTTAGTCGTTCATACTGGTAATTTGACTAAAAATAGTTTTAAGGAGGAATTTAGATTAGCGAAGGATAAACTCGGTCAGTTGGAGCACCCCTATATCGCTGTTCCAGGATTCACAGACTCAAAACCTCACGCTTGGGAATATTGGAGACAAAACTTCGGAGAGTTTAACCCTCTATACGAGAATGAGAAAATATATTTTCAGGGAATGAACTCTACTACTTTAGATTCGAAAGAGGGATATGTAGGTCGAAAAAAATTAAATACTTTTATTGATAAAGTATTGTCGCTTAGCCACCAGAAATTATTTGGAGTAAGTTTCTTTCATCCCTTAATACCAGCTCCTTTGAGTGTATGGAGAACGGAGTTAATTGATTCTGGTGATGTTCTTTTTCAGTTTGCCAACTCACAGATAGATTTGGTATTAAATTCTTCACCTAGTATATCTTTTAACGTAAAAATTGAAAATACTATTTTTTCTAACGGTGGAAACCTAAAAAGTAAGTATTTTGATGAGGTTTTTATTGAAATAGAGATTTACAAGAAGGGATTAGTGGTTGTGAAAGAACATAACTTGAAAACTGGAAAAGTAAAAGTTATTGGTAATTATTATTTATCAATCCTAATTTAACCGTAATTTGAACATTATGGAAGATAAGCTTTTTCTAAAACAATATAACCTGGTATTAATACGGTATGCAGAGATTTGGCTTAAATCACAAAAAATCAAAATCCGTATGCTAAAATATTTAATGAGTAACATAAAAAATAGTCTCAAAAGAAAAGGAATACCGTTTAACAAATATCAAATGAGTAAAGACTCAGCCAGAGTTTTTTTCTTTTTTAACAATAAGGATATCCCCGAAGCTTTAAATGTTTTAAAAAACGCATTTGGGGTGCATTCTATTAGCCCGGCAATTAGAACTTCAAACAAGCTTAAGAATATTACGGAAAGAACAATTGAAGTCGGGAATAAAGTGTTGGAGAAAAAAGATACTTTCGCGCTCAGAGTAAAGAGGTCTGGAAATCATAGTTATACTTCAATGGAGGTAGCTCAAATCGTAGGAAAAGCCGTCATAGAGGAATTCCCCGATCTTAACTTAAAGGTTGATCTTACAAATCCCAAAAAACAAATTTTTATTGAGATAAGAGGAGAGTTTACATACATCTTTTCTGAAGTCATTAAAAGTAAATGGGGAGGTTTACCAATAGAACCACAAAAAAAAATTCTAGTAATGGATATTGGAAGACTAAACGATTTAGTAGCAGGTTTTCTTTTGTTGAGAAGGGGTTCAGAAATTTATCCTATTTTAATTGATATTAAAGAAGATAAGAGTATTGATGAAATTTGGTTTTCAAATTGGAGAGAAGTGAGTGAATATATACCCTATAATCGATTTCAGCTGAATATAATTAATATTAACCAGATTCTTAATAAAATTGCTGTAGATTTAGAAGATCAGAAATACTTTTGTGGTATCTGTAGGTTAATTAGGTTCGAGGTTTTATCAAAAATCCTTAACAATCCTAATTTTCCATTTTACGGAAAAATTAGAGCAAGCGTAGACGGGTCGAGTTTGAATTGTTCGAGTATCTGTCCTGACCAAGTAGATTTAAATACCATAGCAAACAATACTTTGGTTTCCATTCTTCCTATTTTTACACCAATAGTAGGTTTTGGGGAAAAAAAATTAAACGATTTAATTTGGAAGATATCTCCTAACCTAAAGAGGATTGATTATTGTCCTTTTAAACCGAAAGATCAAGAATTTGATGCTGAGAGATTAAAAGAACTATACACGAGTTTAAAAATTGATACAATGATCGAAGAAAGCATTGAAAAAAGATTAAAAATAAATAAGTAAAGAATAAGTTTGTAGAAGTTTGTTATTTTTCATTACAATTAAGCTTAAAAATTAGTCTGTTTTATTAAAATTGAGTTAAATTTGGAATAGACTTTTATAAAAACATATACAAATTCAATAGAAACGGGTTAAAATTTCATGGTTAAAGTGGATTTAAATTTATTAAACATATTTGTGTTGAGAGTAAAAAAGAATACTATCCAATACGAGGGAGATACAGTAGGTGATATCGTCTCTCAATTTCTTAAAGAATATAAAGACCTCTTAGACGATAGTATTCTAACTAAGAACAAAAAGAAATTAAATCCTCAAATGATAATTTTACTTAATGGAAGAAACATAACTTACATGAAAAACTATAAAACTAAGTTAAGTGAGGGAGATCAACTCTACTTATCATTTCCTATTTCAGGAGGATAATTTTTTTATAGCTATCAATAATCCGATTTAATTTCACGTTCAATAATCCTCTAAAAAGTAATAATTTATTAACTCCTTCTACTATAAATATTTTGTAGAGTTATTTCGGACATTTTCTTAAAGAAAGTTTAAGGATTACGGTTTCTCAATTTGGTGATTGAAAATTAAGAAGATTGCTTTTATGGGGCTTGATTACGCGGGAAAAACAAGTATAATTACTGCTATCACGAAAAAGTTTGGGTTCGAACAAGAAATCCTCAAACTGATGCCGACACGTAAAATTGCTCGCGATGCATTTAAATTTTTAGGCATTGAGTTTACGAGGATGGATTTCGGAGGTCAAATGCAATATCGGGAAGAATATCTAAAGAATCCTACTAAATACATTAGTGGAACTGACCTACTTTTTTATGTTATCGATGCACAGGATTACGATCGTTATGTTGAAACGATAGATTATCTCGATCAAATCTTACTTTTCTTAAAAGAGAATCAAGAATATCCACCATTATGCATTCTTTTTCATAAGTTTGATCCAGGACTAACAAAAGAAAAAGTAATTAATCAAAGGATTTTAACGATAAAGCACGCTTTAATAAGATATAGTCACGATTTTGATATTTTTTTCTTTGAGACTTCAATTTACGATATTAAATCAATAATGGATGCTTTCTCATCAGGTTTATCTTTGTTATTTGAAAAAATGGAAATGGTTTCTCGATTGTTTTCCAGAATAAGTAAAAATTACAACTCTATTTTAATGGCACTCTTTGATTCTAAGGGTATAACAATTGGAGAATATTATAAACCACACTTGCATTTAGTTGAAAAAATAAGGATTTACGATAAATATCTGGAAGCTCAAAAAATAATAATAACAGAAAATAAGAAGCGTTTAGAGTTCTCTGACAAATTTGAAGATGGGAGTAGATATTCTGGTTTAGTAGAAAGTATAAAATTTGGCAATTTAGATTTTTATTTATTATTCATTATCGAAGAGGACGAAGAGGATCTAGAAAAAACGGTTGAAATCTTAAACAAGTTAGAATCAGCTAAAGCACAAATGGAATCTATTATTCTGCAATTAATTCAATAATATGAGCTTGCGTTTTATTTCTTGGAATTAGTATAAAATCGTTTAGCTCTTTTCTTGTTGAATTTTATTATTTAATAATTATAAACTTAGCAGCTTTAAATACAGACTTCCAGTTAGAATAACGCTAATCAGTTTTGTTGAAATCCCTAATTTGGCTAAAAGCTCAGATGAATTGTTACCGCTTCCTCTCCTTTTAAATGAACCGGCCCGATTATTTTATTCGGAATATTGGAAAATCCTCTCGTTACAATCTTTCTTAGCACTTCTTTATTTAAATCATCAGGATTATATCTAATAAAATTAAATAACTGAGAAACGATTTCCTCAATTACTTTGTCGTAAAAATTAGACTCATAATATATTTCTTTATTCAAATTACCTAAGACGATAATATTACCAGGCATTATAATAATCTTTATTTTTTTTATTTCGATAATAACGCAGATGGAGGGATTCGAACCCCCGAGCGCTCACGCGCACCGGCTTTAACGGAAATTTAGTACTACTCTCGAAGCCGGCGTCTTACCAGCTAGGCTACATCTGCTTTAAAAAATGTATTTTATTAGGATTAGTTTAAAGGAATATAAATTTTTTTCTAAAAGCTTTATTTATAAAACTCAATAATCTAAGAATTAGGAATTAGGAACATATATCTTTAATTTTAAATTAGGATCTAATAATTTAATTAAACCTTCTTCTTCGTATTGTTTTAATAGCTGATTTACGGTTGAGATTCTTAAATCATACCTTAAAGCTATATCAGATGCCAGTATTGATTTCCTCTTTGAAATTGATTCTCTAATTTCTTTTTCTATGGAGCCGGGGATAAAAGCATCTCGTTCTACAATACTGATTTGTTTAGTTCTGCCGTATTTTCTTCTTAAATTGAGCGTTGCTTTTCTTACTACTATCTTTTCTTCCTTGTCAGACAACAGTTACACCATTAAAAAATTGAAATGTCAAATATTAAAGCTAATTGAAATATTAAATATTTAAATTCTAATAAAATTTTTGATTTATAAACTAATTAAGAAAGCTTTTTCCGTATCTATTAGTCAAGCAATTGAAATAGGCATACTCATTTTGAACGATGATTATTTTTTTAACGTTAAACGAAAAAGACCTGAAGAATTATTTGGGAGCGCATTAGAATATTTTAATAATGAAACTCTTTCTAGTTATGCCGAATCTAAATCAATAATGCGCACTCAAAGAAAGATTACAATGAGAGCATTAGAAATATTGGAACTTAAAGAAAATCATTGTGTAATACTTGATGCTGGTTGTGGTCCTGGTTTTGTAGCGATGTATCTGGATGAATTAGGACACAAGATAATAACTCTTGATATCATTGCGGATTTTCTCAAATTTTACGATATCAAAGATTTAAATCCAATTCTAGCTGATATGTGTTATCCTCCATTTCAACCAAGCATTTTCGATGCAATCATTTCAATTTCTGCTTTACAATGGATCTATAAAGATTCAACTTTAGTAAAAATGGGTTTGGATTTAATCAGCCTTTTTAAATCGTTTTATACGATTCTGAAACCTAAGGGGAAAGCTATATTTCAATTTTATCCAAAAAATAAAGCAATTATGGATGCTATTGGAGATATTATAGCTAAAAACACGAATTTTCATGGTAATTTTGTGATTGATAATCCAAATAACCCAAAAAAAAGAAAAATTTATTTAATTTTAAAAAAAGAGTAATATAGACTTAGGTATATATTCTTAAGTCCTTGGTGTTTTTAAATTAGATTCAATAGCAGCCTTTTGGAAAGCATAAGATTTTAATTAAGTTGTTATATAAAATTGTTAAAAATTTTGAATATTAGAAGACATTATAGAAATTGACCCCATAAAGGAATTCGTTATACCTAAAAATAAAGAATCTAGAGGAGGTACGCTGAAAATATGCCAGTTGGCTTAATAGTCATGAAATGGGATGATCGTGTTGGTACTGAAATTTTAGAAAAGTATCCCGAAGAATTAGTAATTACAGATAAAACTTTAATGCAAGTGTATAGTACGCACGAGTATAGCGGAGAATCAGGAATGATTAGTTTAATGGTTGGCTCGTTAAATATCGCATCTTATTACATGGGACCAGATAAAGGTTATTATATTCTGCTATT
>JABXKD010000125.1 GCA_013375475.1 Promethearchaeota archaeon | reverse complement strand
ATATTTGCGCTCAATACGAGAAGAAAGTGGTTCTGACTGGAAGAGATAGTGGAGCTACTGGTGAAGAATATGCGAAATATATTATGGAGACAATCCAAGATCCTAATCTTGAGGAAAAATGGAAAAGCTATCAATAATAATAAATAAACTACTTTTTAAGTAACAATTTTTTTATATTCTTTTTATATACTCTATTAAAAGTGAATGTAAGAACAGTGGTATTATAATCTTTTTAATCTATTGAAAAATTTCAATAATAATAATTGAAAAATTTCAATAAGAACGGACTTATATGATGAAATTACTAGAATGGGTTCTAAATTAAAAGCGAGAGAATTAAGAAAGAAACAAAGACGAGAAAAAAGAGCTGTAGATTAAAAATCCTTAAATGTGTGTATGTATACATATATACATATGACATCCAAAAATATTAGCATAACTGAAGATGTATATAAAAAATTAATGAAAATTAAAGGGGAGAACGAAAGCTTTTCTGAACTTTTCTTACGATTGCTAAAGATTCAAAAACTGAAGATGGAAAAGAGCTTCGGAACATGGAACCTTTCGACAAAAGAAAAAAGTGAAATTTGGGATGATATTACGAAACGTCCTGGTCGTAGTTGGAAAAACTCCGAAATCGGTGATATTAAATGATCATATTAGATACTTCTGCATGTGTTGATTATCTTAATGGTAATAAAGAAATTAAAAAAAGTATCTCTAAACAAGAAGAATTAATTCACATTACATCAATTACAGTATATGAAATCAATATTGGCTTAGAACGTACCAAAAGGAAAATATCTAATAAAAGATATAATGAACTTTATAAAATATGGACGGAATTCATTAGCAGCATGGAAGCCTTCCCTTTGGGGTATAAGGAAGCTGAAATGGCGGCTGAAATTTATGATAATTTAGAGTCCCAAGGTCAGAGAATTGATGACAACGATATTCTTATTGCGGGTATTATGTTATCAAATGGAATAAAGAAAATAATAACTAAAAATGTAAGTCATTTCGAAAGAATAAAAGATATAGAAATCATTCAATATTAAGATTAATACTTCTTAAATCTTTCAATTAATTATCTTTATTATAATATAATATCTTCATGAAAAAATAATGAGAAAGATATAGAGTGCCAAAAGCGAATGTAAATAATGTCAAGATTGAATATGAGACAATCGGGGTTCCGACTTCAAAACCGCTTTTATTGATTGCGGGATTAGGAAGCCAATTACTCGCTTGGTCGGATGAGATGTGCGAAAAACTTGCAAAGAGTGGATTTTTCATCATCAGATTCGACAACCGGGATGTAGGGTTGTCAACAAAATTTGAAAATGCAGGTATACCAGACATGATGGAGATAAGTGCTGCCTATACTCGTGGAGAAATACCCGATATTCCATATACTTTAGAGGACATGGCTGATGATGCTGTTGGTATCTTGGATGCCCTGAATGTTGATAAGGCACATATATGTGGTGCTTCGATGGGCGGAATGATTGCACTGATTATAGCATATAGACATCCCTCTCGGGTGCAGTCTCTCACCGTTATTATGAGTACAACTGGAAATCCCGAATTACCTCCATCGAAGCCAGAAATCCTGATGCAGTTCTTTGCGCCTGTTCCATTAGAACGCGAAGCATATATTAATGAAATGGTCAAACGCGATAGCCTCATTTATGGAACTTTTAAATATGATGAAGATCAAGGAAGGGATTATAGAACAAAGGAATATGATCGTAATTATTATCCTGAAGGGATTGCCCGTCAATTAGCAGCAATGGCTATACCTGGAAATATTAAACCAATGATATCTGCGATACGAGCACCTACGCTTGTTATTCATGGGAGCGAAGATCCTTTTAACCTTATTGAAGCAGGTAAAGAGATCGCTTCAACAATACCAGGAGCAGAGTTAAGGATTATGGATGGGATGGGACATAGTTTTCCCAGTGATCTCATACCAGATATTGTAAATGCATTAGTTGCAAATAGCACTAAGAAGAGTAATTAGATAATTTTAAGGATTAAAATCATATGAAAATGAGAGAAATTAAATTTCCTAAGGGATTTATTTGGGGTGCTGCCACTTCTAGCTATCAGATTGAAGGCGCATGGAACGAGGATGGGAAGGGAGAAAGCGTGTGGGATGCTATATGTCATACAACAAGTGTGATACACGATGGTGATACTGGTGATATTGCATGCAATCATTACCATCTGTATAAGGAAGACATTAAGTTAATGAAAGAAATGAACCTTCAAGCTTATCGATTTTCGGTGTCGTGGCCTCGTATTTTTCCAACTGGTAAGGGAAAGATAAATCCCAAAGGGGTCGAGTTTTACGATAATTTAATTAACGAACTAATAGCTAACGATATAGAACCATTCGTCACGCTTTATCATTGGGATTTACCCCTTGAATTTAATAAATTAGGAGCTTGGGAAAGCCGAGAGGTTGTAGACGCGTTTGTTGATTATGCGAGATTCATGTTCGACCACTATGGAGATCGCGTTAAAAAATGGATTACATTTAATGAGCCATTGGTTTTTGCTGTATGGTTTTATTTTCTTGGTCTTTACGGCAAGAAAGATGTTGCTTCAGGAATGTACGCGACTCACCTTGTCAATCTAGCGCATGCAAAAGCTATAGAGGCATATCGAGATTCTGATAATTCAAATGGCCTAATTGGCACGACCCTTAATTTAAATTCGGTGTATCCTAAGACGGACTCATCATTGGATAAAGAGGGTGCCACTATCGTTGACGGTATCACGAATCGTTGGTTTTTAGATCCCGTTTTCAAGGGTGAATATCCGAGTGATACTTTATCTCTTCTCGAGAAATATTTTAATTTTCCTTCAATTCCAGACGCAGATTTACAATTACTTAAAAACAATCCGTTAGACTTTTTGGGAATTAATAACTATTCGTGTACTCGCGTAAATTTTAAGAAACCCATTAAAAAAACTACAGATTTTTCCAAAATCCTTTTACCAAGTAAACCAGAAAAAGGAGCTGAAGTATCAGATACGGGCTGGGAAGTATATCCTAATGGATTATATGATCTTCTAAAGCGGGTGGACAGGGATTACGATCATCCTCTTATTTACATAACAGAAAATGGGATGGCATGTAAGGATGACAACATCGTAAATAAAATAGTACAAGACGACGATCGTTTGAGTTATTTCCAGCGTTATTTTGAAGCCGCAAATAGAGCCTTAAAAGATGGTGTAAATTTAAAGGGTTATTTTGTTTGGTCATTGATGGACAATTTCGAATGGGTAGAAGGGTATTCAAAGCGTTTTGGGATAATAAGGGTTGATTACGAGACACAAGAAAGAATGTGGAAGAAAAGCTCTCTTTGGTATCGAGATGTAATAGCGAAAAATGGTTTTGATTTTCAAAGTTAAATGTGGGTTGCTATTCCCCAAATACTCTCAATAACTATTATTATATATCCCAAATTACTTTTGATGATTTTAATTTTACAGAATTATAAGTAGCACTCTTTATTCTCAGTTAAATTATTAAAAATTTAAAAAAAAAATTAATAGAAGTACTCATAAGATCCTATTATAAAATAAAACTTTGAAAGTCAAGTAAAAGAGCAAAATTTTTTTTGAGGAATTCATAAGATTCCAGTATAAAATTCAACTAAAAAACTCAACAGAAAGAGGGAATAAAATGGAGCAAAATAAAATGGAATTAACAATAGAGCAAATCAAATCTATTACGGAAAATAGTTTTCAGATCCCTTCAGAATCTTCTCTAATGGATATAACCCCTGTATTGATTGAAAAATTAGGCAGTATCAATTCCGATATTCGAGAAGGGTGCTTGGAAATTTTGTATGCGTGGATAATGAACGGAGAATATGATAACACAACTCTTATTTCGCTAGGTGATCAACTTATATCCCTGACACATGCAGGATTAGGTCAAGAAATATCCGATTTCGTGTTTTTACGGGCATTTACGGCATTAGAAGTAGCTGGAATCTTGGTTTTTGATGAAAAATGTGAAAAAGGAGAAATTAAAGGAAGAAATGCATTTTTAACACCAGAAATTGTAAAGAGATGGTTCACTACAGCAGTGGAATATTATCACCAAGAAAGAGATTATAGATCTTATGTAATTGGGAAAGGTTGGGCACATTCGATTGCCCATGGTGCCGATTTGTTTAGGGATTTTGCGAAACATCGTTTAATTCAAAAGGAGGAAATTCTCCAAATATTCCAACTTTTTAAACAGAAATTAGCTTCACCCTCCCTCAGAGCATTCAAGGGGAAGGAAGAATTAAGAATAGCCTCAGCAGTTTATACTGCATTATTACGAAATAAACTTGATATTCACGAGATTAATCACTGGTTATCTTCAATATTTGATCCTTTCCAAGAAAAAGATTTTTGGGATTTTGCAAAAGAACCAGAGAAATTGAATGGTTATTTCCATGTAGAGCGATTTTTCAAAGATTTTTATTTGATGATCAAATTTGGAATCTCCCGAAAAGGTTTGTTTGCACACCCATATTATAATGTTTCTCTCCAAAATAGAGATGAAATACTTAAATTATTAGAACAATGCATATTAAACGCAGATAATAATTCATTTTATTACAAACCAGATTAGTAAATAATTATACTAAGAACATAACACATTTTTATAATCTTTAATATTCATATAAATTGGTAAATGCCTTGATAGATGCTGAGAACCTCACCAAGAAATTCGGCAACATAACTGCGTTCGAGGCGCTTACCTTCCATGTGGAAGAAGGAGAAATTTTCAGAATCCTTTTATACTCAATTTACAGTTATAGTTTGTTTTATGCACTCTTTATTCCGAGTTAAATGATTAAAAATTAAAAAAAAATTTTTTTTAGAAGTTTTCATAATATCTTATTATAAAATTAAATTTTGAAAGGCAAGTAAAAGAGCGAAAAATTGAAACTCACTATTTTTGGAGCAACCGGTGGAACAGGAAAACAAGTTGTTGAACAGGCGCTCGCAGCAGGAAACCATGTTGTAGCAAATGTTCGCAACCCATCCAAGTTCGAATTTATTCATAAAGACCTCAGGATTGTGGAAGGTGAGCTAGCTGACCAAACGATGATTGAGCATGCAGTTAGTGGTGCAGATGCGGTCATTAGTGTATTGGGATCACGAGGTGGCTCAAAGGACAAACCAATCACTCGAGGAATGCAAAACATTATTGCTGCGATGAATAAATACGGTGTGCGTAGATTGATTGTTTCCTCAACCTTGAGCGTTAAGGATCCGAACGATATGCCCGAGTTCAAGCAAAAGTTTTTAGTTAACATCGTTAAGCTCACGATGCGTTCAGCATACGAAGAGATAATTAGTGTTGCAGAAACTATACGCAAGTCCGATCTAGATTGGACGATCTTACGCTTGACCACGCTCAACAATAACCCAAAATCAGGAAAAAGTCATAGACGGTTCAACAGGAGAAATTTTACACAGAGCAGCATATAGACTAACTCTAGGAGCCACCCTATTTGAAGAAATGATGGGTAGCTACAAACGTAGTATGAATCGTAAACGACCTCTAGAATTTTAACTGATAATTAGCTTTTCTCTTTTAAAATATGTTGGCTAACTGCTATTTCAATGAGATGTTAAAGATAAAACACATATCTATAATTTACTTATGGTAAATATGAAGAGGAAGTAAGACTTTATAATAAATTAGACTATAATAGATTTACAAGTGGGCTGTTAATCCCATATATGTATTAATAACAATTATTACCAATCCCAAATTAAATATAATAATAGTATAAAGAACTAAATTAGAATGGTTGTATCAATGGAGAAAAAGAAAGTAATAATAATAGGCGCATTAGGTAACGATTTTCATGTATTTAACACTGTGTTTCGAGATAATGAAGAATACGATGTTATCGCATTCACTATCGCTGGAGAACAAAATGTTGGGACTACAGAAGAAACACAGAGGAAATATCCAGCGGAATTAGCTGGTAAATTGTATCCAAAGGGCATTCCAATGCTTCCCGAAGAAGATTTAGAAGAGATCATAAAGTATCATCAGATCGATGAAGTGGTTTTTGCGTACTCTGATGTATCTCACGAAGAAGTAATGCACAAAGCATCTCGAGCGTTAGCCGCAGGTGCAAATTATCGATTAATATCTGGAAAATTTACACAAATTAAATCTAATAAACCAGTTGTTGCTATTTGTGCCGTTAGAACGGGATGTGGTAAAAGCCAAGTCTCTAGGGCAACTTATAGGTATTTAATGAGCAAGGGATTTAAAGTTGTAGCAGTAAGAGAACCGATGCCATACGGAGATCTAATAAAACAAAATGTCATGCGTTTTGAAAAATACGAAGACTTAGACAAATATAATTGTACAATCGAAGAGCGAGAGGAATATGAACCCTATATTGAGCAAGGGCTCGTGATTTATTCGGGAGTAGACTACGAAAAAATCGTCAGACAGGCAGAAAAAGAGGCAGATGTTATTATATTTGACGGGGGAAACAACGAACTCTCGTTTTACATTCCAGATTTACTCTTTATCGTCGTGGATCCTTTAAGACCAGGGCACGAAATGAAATATCACCCAGGAGAAGTGAACGCTCGATCTGCTGATGTGTTTGTTATAAACAAGATGAACAGTGCAAAAGCAGAAGATGTGAAAATTGTTGAAGCTAATCTGAACGAGTTAAATCCTCTTGCGACTAAAATTTACACTAATTCAGTCGTAACTATCGAAGGAATTCACGATTTAAAAGGTAAAAAAGTGATCGTAGTAGAAGATGGGCCAACCTTAACGCACGGAAGTATGTCTTACGGTGCCGGTTTTGTTGCTGCAACTAATAGTGGTGCGATTATCGTCGATCCTAAATCGTACATCACGGGAACAATGAAAAAAGTGTTTGAAGAATTTCCCCAAATTACGCAAATAGTTCCAGCTATGGGATATAACGATCAACAAATTAAGGATATGGAAGACACTCTGAATAAAGCAGAAGCTGAAGTCATAGTAGATGGGAGCCCAATAGACCTTGAAAAATTAATCAACAGTAATAAACCAATTGTCAGAGTTAGCTACGATATCGAAGCTATGCAAAGTCCAACAATAGAAGAAACATTAGACAAATTCATTGAGAAATTTTTGAAATAGCATTTTTTGAAGTTTTTTAAAGGGTAGATTATTCGAATAATCAATCAATCCCTTTTTTATTGGTATTTATTTTTGCAAATAGGTGGTTAATAGAATGATATTAGCA
>JABXKD010000124.1 GCA_013375475.1 Promethearchaeota archaeon | reverse complement strand
GTGGCTTTAAAATCATTAGAGGTCCACCTTGACGACCACCTTGCCCAACGTTCTAAAGAATTCGGCACATACTTTTTAGAAGGGCTTAAAAACATCGCAAAGAAGAAAACCATCGTTCCCATAAAGGATGTTCGAGGCAAAGGTTTATTAATGGCTATAGAATTCCATACAGACGCAAGACATATAGTCCAGATGTTTAAAGACAAGGGAGTACTTGCTAAACACACTCATTCTACAATCATTCGATTCGCTCCACCTCTCATTATAACTAAGGAACAAATAGACTGGGCTCTAAAAATTATCGAAGAAGTTTTGGTTGTTTAATGAATTAGAATATCTCTAATTATTCTATGATTTTCTTCTTTTTAGCATCAAATAATTAAAAACATCCCGTATAAACCAAGCAATACTATAAAAGATATTAAAATCGGTTTACCTAAAATTTTTACAACTTTTATAAAATCGGTTTTAAAATATTCTGTACTGTAGGCAACACAGGGATGAAGCGGAGTAACTAAGTATCCTATAAAAATTGATGTGTAAATAAAGATAAAATCAATTAACGGCATGTTAAGAACTGTAAACTGTGCTAAATAAATGGGAATCAAAATAGAAATTGGTAATTGAATACGCCCTGTTCCGACTCCAAGAAAAAAACCGATTAATATTAAGAGAAAAACTGATAAATTTAAACTAGCTATTTCATCAGGAGCACCAGAAAGGACAAATACCTCTAAAAATATAAACATCGAAAAAATTATTAATGGGAATCGCCAAATTTTCATTTTTTTTGAAATCATCTTTACACTTGAAAGTTTCATTTTCCCGAATTTTAGCGCTGGCCAAATACTAAAAATGAGACCAACAAGAAGGAATACTTCCGGAACAGGGAAATTAAAAAATGTCCTTCCAATAAAATCTAAAAATGGTGCGATAAGAATTGGTAGTAAATTGCGAAATGCTCTTTTAAGATCCCTCTCTCCTTGTTCTGTAAAAGAAGTCACCTTCCTAACCAGAAAAACATATCCCATTAACCACATTACTCCTAAACTAGGCACCAACCCAAGAAAAAGTATATAGAGGTTTATATTAGTGAGTTTACTAGCTATGATTAATGCAGAAGATAATGGGTAAACCATGATTAACATGTGCCTATACCACACATTAATAGAGACTTTAGTATTCGCATCCTCTTCAGAATCTATCTGTTGTACGATAGGCGCAGACATTAAAGCTCCCCCCGGCACCGGTAATAACCCAAATAATGCAGGTATCATCATAAGAGAAGATTTCTTCGAAATTCGCATTTTTTGAATCATCTCCATCATCAACCCAGATTCTTCCATTATCCCTCCTAATATAGGAATAAGAACCATAATAACGATTAAGGCTAAAATCGATGGATTTGTTAACACATTGAATAATACTTGTAAAAAATCAACTCCCGCCAAAAGTGCAAAGCCTAGCGCTCCCAAAGTTAATATTATGCCTAATTCATACTTAGAAAGTGCCATAACTACACCGATAATTATTATGAAACTTAACCAGGCGGGTAACATATCTTTGAAGTTGAGTTATTTTGATTGTTCTACAGTTCCTTTCTTAAAAAAATAAAGGAGCCAATAATTACTTTCTCATAGTAAGAATTAAGAATTAAACTAAGGGAAAAATAATGAAAATAATGTTAAGTAGAGTATACTAACTCCAATATGCACCAAAGTCATCATAGAACCATATTTTAATAATGATTTGTAGTTAAAATCTGAGACACCGTGTTTTTCAGCTAGATTTAAGGTAATTAAATCACATGCGGCACCTTGTGGTAAAAAATTAGAGCCAATATTTATTCCAAGGAGCATTGCCATAATAACGAGGTTAGGAACTTGGCCAATACCATAAATGTTTTGCATTAGTGTAATAAATACAAGAGCTGTTGGAATTTGGGCTAAAAAAGCCGATAGTACGCTTATCATCATCAAAACAGTTATAGCAGCAATTAATTCATTATCCGAAATAAAACTTCCTACAAAATCACCAATAATTGTAAAAGTTCCATTGATTTGCATTGTACCTAGAAGGAGAAAAATACCTATGAAGAATGCTATAACTTTAAGATCGGTTTTGAGAAGAATTTCAGTAAAATCTTTACGGTTTACAATGCACATTATAACAGCTCCAACAACAGCAACAATATATGCTTCGGGGATGATTATAAATCCAATAATCACACCCACAAAAAGGATTGAATTAAGGACGAACTTCTTCTTATTAGCAATAACAATGTTAGGATCCATGATATCAAGAAGAATGAGTTTATAATCTTCAGGAGGAGGTTCTTGTTTTCTAAGCATAAAGTGATCTACAAGAAAAAGTGTGTAAATAAGGGTTGGAATAACAATTAGAGAGAAATTGATTATAAAGTAAGAAAAATCAAGTGAAAATGCATTTGCTATGAGAATATTTTCAGAAGAACTAAATGGAGTGTAGATGGATCCAATATTAATCGTAAAACTAAGACCAAAAAGATAAGGTGCTGGATTTATCTTCAAGATTTTACAGGCTCGTATAACAAGGGGCACAAAAATAATCCCTACCGTGATATCGGAAACAATTGCTGATGTCATACTTGCTATAATACAGATTAAGAAGAAGAACTTTCTATGATCAGCTTTCGTCCAATGGAGTGTTTTTAAGACAACCCACCTAAATATTCTACTCTCTTCCGTAATTGCTACAATTATCTGCATAGAGATAATAAAAAATAATGGTTCAAATTCAATATAAGTTAGAAATTCCGTAAAACTAATGCTAAAGATACCACCTGTAATGACACAAGCAATAACAGCTGATAATATTGTGAAGGCTACATAATCAACACGCTTATTTGTAAAGATTATCATTATAATTATGAATAGAACAACTGAAAGAATAATAGATACTATCTCATACATCTTATAATAATCCTCTCTTATTTTAATTAAATCTAGCTAATCTATATTTCTTTCAATTACTAATTAGGTTTAGACGAGTAAAGCTTGATAAAATAAATTTTCTAAGGATATAAATTTTTTCTAAAAAAACTATTAATCCTAAAAATCTAACTAATTCCTTAATAGCTTGTTGTATAAAATTGAAGCAATCAAATGTGAGTATAAAATAATATATGATTATCTTTTGGCAAAAATCATGCTTAATTCTTATAGATTCAGTTGTCCTCAATAAAAAAATGAGTTCCAGCCTTTCCTTCTAAAGCTTCTTTTATTTTTTCAATTGAAGTAATAATCGCGTGTTCACCACCAGATTCTAGAAAGTTTATAACGGCCTGAATTTTAGGTCCCATACTTCCTGGTGGAAAATGTCCTTGTCTTAGATAATTTTTAGCTTCTGAGGTAGATACTTTATCTAGGTATTTATAATCAATTCTACCGTAATTTAACGCTACCTTTTCTACATCAGTGGCAATTATAAGGATTTCTGCATTAATTTGTTCACCCAATTTTGCACTGGCAAGATCTTTATCTATCACAGCTTCTACTCCTTGAAAGTGCGTACCTTCCTTAATAACTGGAATACCGCCACCTCCACAAGAAATGATGATAAAATTTTCTTGTATTAGTTTCTTAATTTCACGTGCTTGAACAATTCTTAATGGTTTTGGTGAAGCAACTACGCGTCTCCATCCTTTTGATGTTTTCACATACCCTGGGCGTTTTCTTTTGTAAGATGGTCCAATTGGTTTCGTAGGTCGGATAAATGCTTTATCATCTGGATCAACTTCTACATATGTAAGCACAGTGAGAAAATACTTTTCCATATCTGTGCCAAGACACATGAGTTCTTCGTCGAGCGTGGATTCAATTAAGAAGCCAATTTGACCTTGAGTTTCAGCTACAAGTATCTGTAAAGGCATCCTCGTAATCTCATCAGTTGCTTCTTGTTGTAAGAGAAGTGCGCCTACTTGAGGACCGTTCCCATGAGTAATAACGATGTTATATTCTTCAGATAATTCAGCAATTTGCTTTATGGGGGCTTGTAAATTATTAATCATCTGTTCGGGGGTTCCTCTTTCCCCCGGTTTAATGAGGGCATTACCTCCAAGCGCAACGATTAATGTTTTCATTAACGGATACCTTTACGACAAACGATTTAAAAGCAAATGAAAAATAATAATATTTTACTTCTTATTTAAAGCTTTTCTCATATATGTAATACAAACATCAAATATGAAGTGAGGGGGTAATTTCTAATAATCATTCATTTACTCCGCTAACTCCAAAATTTTAAATTATACAAAAATCATATGATAGATTAAGAAAAAGTAGTAATTCGATCAGAAAGAAAAAGTTTTTATCTAATTTCATGAGCTCTTCTGGTAAAAATTTAAGATATAAAATCACCGTCATAGGGGATGGAAGAGTTGGAAAAACATCCCTCATTTCAAAATACACCCTCGGTGCGTTTGATACAGATTATGTAGAAACCATCGGAGCTCAATTTTCTAAATACGATAAAGAAATCGGCGGTGATAGTATTAGGTTACTACTTTGGGATATTGCGTGTCAAGATTCGTTTGATTTCCTGGGACCATCATTTTACAGAGAAAGCGACGCGGCGATTATTGTATTTAGCCTTGAAGAAAACCAATTAGGAAGTCGTAGTTTTAATAATATAATTAATTGGTACCAAGAAGTTAACCAATTTTGCGGATACATTCCAATAGTTTTGTTTGCTAATAAAGTAGATTTAATTAATGAGGACGAAATAGACCACCCTAAAATTCAAAAAATTGTAAAAAAGAATAAATTTCTTAGCTATTATATAACTTCAACTAAAACAGGTCAAGGCGTTCATAACGCTTTTGATACAATTATCGAAAACTTGTAAATTATCGATTTTTGGGAGAAGCAATTTTGAGTAAATTCCCCAAAAATGCAGGGAATAATCGATAATTTCTTGGGGTGGGTAGTTAATTGATACCATAATCTTTTTAGAAAGATTTCATTCGCTCTAAGAAATACTAAGTATGGGTTCTATAAAAAGTTTATAATGTGGAACCCTCATGGGAGTCTCAAACCTCGATGGGAGTTCAATATGTTAAAACTTGTCTCGCAAAAAAAGCATTATTGCTTTTTGACTGTGTAATCTGTTTTCTGCCTGATCGAACACAAATGATTGAGGACCATCTATGACTTCAGCAGTTTGTTCATAACCTCGTTTAGCTGGTAAGCAGTTCATAAAAATTGCATCCGATTTAGCAGCTTCCATTATTTGCGAGTTGACTTGGAAGGGTGTGAAAATTTTCTGTCGTTCTTCTTCCTTTTCAATAGGTATTCCATACGACATCCAAGAGTCGGTGTAGACTACATCAGAATCTCTCGCAGCATCATAAGCATTATGGACAATATTTATATATGCCCCAGTTTCTTTTGATATTTGAGAGACTTCATCAAGGACTACTTGTTCAGGTGTGTATTCTGGTCCAACAGGACAAGCAACATCTAATTCTAAACCAAAAATCGCAGCAATCCGCATTAAATCGTATGTTACATTATTATACGCATCTCCGAAGTAACTTATTTTAAGATCATTCAATCTTCCTTTTTTCTCTTTTATAGTTAAGAAATCTCCCATCATTTGACAAGGATGTGCGAAGTCATCGAGCATGTTGATTACAGGAACATCTGCGTATAGAGCTAAATCCCACATATTGTGCCTTTTAAACAATCTTGCCGCTATAATATTTACAAATCTCGAAGATGCTTTTGCGGTATCATGTATGTTTTCCTTCATACCAAGAGGGGAATCTTTGATTGAATAGAAGATTGCATGACCTCCTAATTGTTGCATACCTACTTCAAAAGAGATTCTCGTTCTCAAGGAGGGTTTTTCAAAAATCATTAAAAGAGTTTCTCCTTTTAAAGTAGTGGTAAAATTTTGAGGATTTTCTTTAAGTTCTAAAGCTTTGTTTATAATCTTCTCGATTTCTGCCTTTGTAAAATCAGATATCTTTAATAAATGTCGAAGCATTTTACATCAATTTTTCTTTTTTTTATTTTTAATGAATATATCAGATACTGCTTAATATTTTTTACTTCAAATCTTCTATTTTATAGTAATTGCGATCGTAAGCAAGTTCTCCTAACATTTGGTGATCTTTCGAATTTAACTTTTTTGTGATTACGCGACTAAGGAGCTCACCAAGTCCCGGACCAAGCATAAAACCTTGCCCACACAAACCGACTGCGTTAACGTACCCTTCGATGCCATCAACTTTCCCAATAATAGGATTTCCGTCAGGAGTCATAGGATACAATCCTCTCCAAGTCCTTCTAATTTTAATATTTTTTAATCGCGGTAGTAAATTAACCATTCGTTTTGTGATTTGTGGTAAGAACGAGCTAGTTTCGAAACGATCCAGTCCGGGAATGTTAGGTTCAGGAGTTAAACAAAAGATAATTTTTCCTTCTTTATTTTGATAAAAATAGTAATTTTTTGAATTTCCAAATTTATCATCCTGAGCCTGTTTGATGTCAATTACCATTGTGGAAAAGAATTTTTTAACGGGTTCAGTGATGCCTGCTTCATGACTTTCTGGAGCGACGAGTAAGTCGATATTTAACATGTTTCCTATCTCTTTGGCATGAGCTCCTGCTGCGTTAATTACAGTTTGCGTTTTATATTTAGCTTTATTTGTTTTTAAACCCGTGATAGTTTTATTTTTCGTAATAATACCAACGACTTCCTCGTTGAAATTATACACTGCTCCAAATTCCTTTGATTTACGATAAAAGGCATGTAGAGCTAATAAAGGAGATGAACTTCCATCCTCAGGACTAAATGTACCACCTCTCAAATTCTCATCATTTATTCCTGGTACTAATTTTTTGATTTTTTCTGCGTCTACATAGTCAATATTTAATCCGTATTCCTTTTGTTGTTGAGCAGTATTTTTTAACATTTTTTCGTGTTCATCCGTAAACGCAAGAAAGCAATAACCGCCTTGCTCCCACCAAATATCATCACCATACAATTTTTTCCATGAAGCAAATATTTCTATAGATCGTTGACAGAGCCAAATCTTGCTTTTAAGGGAGTGAGTCGCTCTAATTCCCCCAATAGCGTGTTTATTATCGCCTTGAGCAACAGAAGGGAAACTATCAAGTACAAGAGTTTTAAGTCCGCTTTTGGCCGTTGCTAAAGCAGTTGGGACGCCTACGCTTCCCGCTCCTATGATGATAATGTCGTATTCCACCAAGACTATTTACCGCCTTTCTTTGTTTTTATTCCCGCGAAAGAACCCATAGGAACTTCCACAAATAAAGGTCGTTTTGTGCCTAGAACAATGTTTTCTGATTTTATCCCTTCTTCCCGGAAGATTCTATTAATCAACGATGTACAAGTTTTTCCCCCACAAGCTCCCATTCCCGCCTTAGTC
>JABXKD010000123.1 GCA_013375475.1 Promethearchaeota archaeon | reverse complement strand
ATCATTTCTCATGCAAGTCTGCGGAAATGCAGCAATTTCTCTAGCTAATTTTTCTGCTTCTATTCTAGATTGACCATCATCTACTACGCGATTAGCTAGTCCCCATTCTAAAGCCTCTTCAGCATCAATAGGGCGTCCGGTAAGAATCATATCCATAGCACGACTTAAGCTAATAAGTCTTGGTAATCTTACCGTACCTCCGTCCACAAGAGGTACTCCAAATCTACGACAAAATACTCCAAATACCGCGTTCTTTTCAACTACGCGCAGATCACACCACAGGGCAAGTTCCAAGCCACCAGCAACAGCGTAACCGGCTACAGCTGCAATAACTGGTTTGTTTAACCTCATTCGGGTTGGGCCCATTGGTCCATCTCCTTTTTTTTCTACTTTATTTCCTCGTCCTTCGGAAATAGCTTTTAAATTAGCACCCGAACAGAAAGTCCCATTAGCCCCCCATAATACAGCTACCAATGCTTTTTCATCGTTTTCGAATTCCTTAAAAGCAGAACTTAATTCTTGAGCTGTAGGTCCATCAATAGCATTCTTAACTTCTGGATTGCTAATTATAATTGTATAGACAGGATAATTTTTTTCAATTAATACTACCATAAAAAAAAAAAGAATTGGAAATATAATAAATTTAATCTAAGCTCCTAAATTTCAAATTACTCTCTCATAGATTTGATCCATAAAGTGTTTGTATCTAACATTCATAAGATTATTTTGTATAAATAGTGTTTCCAAGTCGGTTAAAGCTTCATTTTTTATTCTTTCTATGTTCTGCTGAAATTCTCTTTTGAACTTATAAATCTCATCTTTAATTACTTTAGTTGGGTTGGTTGGTTTATAAAAATCTCTTTCATTTTCAATCCATCCTCTTTCTTTTAATAGATTAAGATTTATTTTTATTTCGCTTTCATCTATTTTCATAATTCTACTTAATAGTTGTAAATTAGCGTATCCTAATGATACAAGAATAGCATAAGTTTTAATTTCTTTATCAGAAATGTTTAAAAAACGTATTGCTGAAAATACTTTTTCATCAAGTTCTTTAATTTTTGATTTTTTTTTTAATGCTTCTTTCTTTATTTTCGTTATATCTACATCTTTACTAATAGTAATCTTTTTCTCCTTAATAGCATGATTAAATAATTCTTTTCCCACATCTGAACGTACAATTACACTATTCCAATTACCCGCTGGTTTTCCAACACTCCCAACTGATATATCAGCAAATTCTGCAGTGTAATCTTTACAATATTGACAACTTGGCCAATTATATCTCTTTGTTTCTTGAATTGGTACCTTTTTGATTATTCCCTCTTTAATATGAATTATGAATTCGCTTTTTGAAATGTCAAATTTCTCTACATTTTTTAATGGTATATCTAATTTTTCCTCCACTAATTCTTTCATCAAGTCATATGAGTAATTTGAAGTACAATAGAGGCCAATAATTAACGAGATCTTCCCATATTCCTCTGATAAAGGTGGCCATAATTGAATTTTTCTCGCAGCTTGTATTTGGCAGGGCATTCCAACAAAAGCAAGTTTTTTTAATTTATATTTATTTACAGCGTCATTATAAGAAAACAATGTTGGGGCCATAGAATAAATAGAGCCAGCTACACTTAAAACATCTTGTGGTGTTCTTGCAATAAATGGTTTTGGAATCCAGTTCTCATCTTTAGTGACCAATAGGACACCATCAATAAGACCTATATTTAATGCATGTATTAATAGGTTTGTTACGATACCGCCATTCTGAGCAACATTAAGGATTTCTTTATTACTACTTCTTGCTGCAACAATTTTCTGATAATGACCTAGCAAATAATCTTTGGGAATTTTAGATTTGAAAATTTCTTTTTCAAACATTTCTTCAGGAAAATAAGTTCGAGCACAATATTTGAAGCACAATGAACATTCTGGATCACTTTCAACAAGTACTGGTTTCAGAGATTTCATACCTATGCGGGGACAAATTGAAATACAAGCCCCACATAACACACAAGCATCTTTACCTATCACATTATCGTATAAATCTTGAAATCCAATACTCATATCAATACATTGTAGATAATCTATGATTTCCTTTTTAGTTTCCAATTTTCATCACTCTTTATTTTTTATTAATCTATATCAGATTTGATAATTTATATTATGATTTTTGGATGATAAATTTTCATTTTTCCAAATATTATATGTGGAAAGTAAGATATAAATGATCGTTTTGATACTTGTGTTCTATTTTAAAAATGGTAATAAATAAAAAAAAGATTACAAAATTCTCAAGTTAAATTCCATGATTTCTAAGAATTTATTCGAATAGCTTTAAAATGAAGCAATACTTCTAATTTTATGAACATATAATCATTCAAGAGAATATGAACGCCCGTGAACGCATATTAAAGGCGATTAATCATGAAGAACCTGACCGAGTTCCACTTTTTTGCCAAGTTATCATGCCAGGATTTCAACGAGAACTCCTGAATTATTGGGGGGACTCATTCACCCGGGAGCGGAAATTTAAGCTATCTTATAGAGATTATAATTTGGAATATAAACTCGGATTTGATATTTCTGGATGGGGATTCAACTCATTTCCTATATTTATTCCTATAAACCATATGCGAGAGCATCCACTACCTAAATTACCTGATGATAATAAATATGTTGATTTAAATGGTAGAATTTTTTTGAAGCAAAAACGTGAGGGTTGGGTAGACGCTTATTACTTAGGAAATTATATTGACACAGAGGAAAAAGCAGATTATTTTCACGAGACGTATTTTGCTGTAGAATGGGAGGAAGCTCCAGATTTCGCAAGTAAGATTAATAAACGCTTAAGGAAATTTCCAACAGACGAATTTGTACCATGTTGTGAGCTTGAACCTATTTTAGAACCTCTTTGGGAAGGTTTGGGTTTAGGATTACTGATAAAATTGATAAGAAAAAAAAGGAATAAAATTGAACATTATATTAATCTTCGAGCTAAAAAACTAATTAGGGCTGCTAAATTAAACGCAGAAACGGATTTCGATATTTTCTTCATAATGGACGATAGTGCTTTAAAAAACACAACTATGATAAATCCGAAATATCACCGAGAACTAATAATACCAGCTTACAAAAAAGCTGTCCAGATTTTAAGAAAAGCAGGTAAGCATGTGTGTTTTCACTCCGATGGTTTTACTGAACCATATTTTGAAGGTGTTATCCAAGCGGGTTTCAGTGCCGTTGAGTCTTTAGAACCTATGGCAGGAATGGATTTAAAACACTTGAAGGAAGAGTATGGTGATAAGTTATGCCTAATTGGAAATATTGATGTTTCACAATTATTGCCTTATGGTACTAAGGACGATGTGGTAAAAGCTGTTAAAAAGTGTATTCATGATGCTGGTAAAGGCGGGGGATACATGTTAAGTGCTTGCACGGATATTACAAATTCTTGTAAACTGGAAAATGTGTTAACGATGATCTCTGCGACAAAGAAATACGGGGAATATCCAATAAAGTTATGAAATTAGATTTTAAAAAAAAAAAAAATTTAAAAACCAAGTTCAAGTAGCTTAGCTTTATTTTCCATAACTTTTTCTTGAGTTAGAGGATATAATTTCCAAAAAATCAATGTACCTGTTAAAAGGACCAAAGCAGGGACAATTCCTATAAGGAGACGAATTCCCAATTCAATATTAGATCCAGTAAACCAGAATACCAACGTTATTAATCCTTCATCGATAAAAGCTGTAATGAGTCCTATTACTGCCCAAGTACCGACAAGTATACCTTTCTGGTTCTTCGCATTACGGACGACAAAGTCATCTTGTACGTTCGAATACAATACCGGCATTCCAATAGACCAAATACATCCATTTCCGAAACCAAAAATAAACATCAATATCATGAAATCAATATCTGTTTGGAAAAAACCAAGTGTTACAACAAGGACAATTAGTATAAGGCTCCCGATAAGATATATTTTCTTGTTATTTTTAAATTTTTTAAGAATTTTGAGCCAAAAGGGAATAGAAACTAAACCTCCCACCATAAATAGTGCCAAAAAGATTGTCATATCACTTCCGGGCAATATATATGTTGTTAAATACACTACCATTCCTGTCATTATCGTTGTAGCCGAAAGCCATAGAGTGTAATGAGCGTATAGAGCTATAAAGCTTTTCTGTTTAAGAACTAACCATAAACCTTTAAATATTCGCAATGGTTCATAATCTCTTGAGTAATATCGATCTATAATGATCTTATCCTCCCTAGCACCCTTCAATACGAATATGATACCAAAAATAATCATAATTGAGGCCATAATTACTGCCATAAAGGTGTAGGATAAGGGGTTCAATTCTCCAAAAAATATATCCACCACCAAAAGAGGTGGAAGTATCATTCCAACGGATTGTGCTACCATGTCAAAAATGCCCCAAGATCCTGCGTATTTCCTTCTTTCTGTTTCCGTTCGAAATTTATCAGCACGAAGGATAGATACATGGATATCTACAAGCGTTATGAACAAATCGTACACGAAAAGTGAGAGCAGAAGCCAAAGCATTGCTGGTAAAGGATCTATCAGGAAACCATCGCCATCCTTTGGTAGATCTGGAGCAGAAAATACCATAATTAAAGATAGAGACAGTGGAATAAAACCGATTGCTATCCACGGAAAACGTCGTCCCCATTTTCTTGTCCATTTAAAATTCCGATCGGTAATCCACCCAATTAAAGGGTCGTTAAGAGCAGCCCACACGGTATTTATAGCAACAATAACCAATACCTGCCAAAGTGCAAGGCCAACAATTTTGTTATAATAAAAAATATAAAAGAGATTTATTGTCGCGCTTGGAATCGTCCAGAGGATATTATAGGTACCATATGATAGATTAGTCCAAAAAGAATGTCTTGAAGTTTCTTCATTTTCAGTCATAAAAACACCAATTTAAAATTTATAGATATTTTTTTTTCTTTTTAAAAAATTTTGATTAGTACTAATCAACTTTTCTTTTTTTAAATATTTCTCTTTTATACTGAATATTTATATCAAAAAATGACAAGAAGTCTGAACTTGATAAAATATTACCATCTAAATAATAATAAGTATAAATAATTCTAAGAATCAATAAACATTTCAATAAATAATAGCAAAAATTATGAATAGAAATGACTGAGTATACCTTAGAAAACCAAAGTTGGAAGTTAAAAGTTCAAAATAAAGGTGAACAAAGATTTTGCTATATCCTTCAAAGCAAAATTGATAACATGGTTTATGCCGATGAAGACTACCATTATAGAATTCTGACTTCTAGTAAAAAGGGATCTCGTTATATGTATCTACTACACTTAGGATCAGAGCATAAAGCCAAAAAGTTGTCATCAAGAAATATCCGCAAGGAGGATTCTGATACACTAATTATAGAAGGAAAATTCGAAGAAACTGATATTAAAATCACTCATGAGTTTAAACTTGAAGAATATAGCAAGTGCTTAGAAGAAAAGATCACATTAACTAATCTTGGTAATAAAAAAGTTAGATTCGGATTACTCAATTTTGGATTTAAAAAAGCTTTCTATAAACAATATTCTGGTTGGGTTGATCACTTGGACGAATTTACCCTTACATCAATTCCAACTCGAAGATATATCAGATATGGAGCCGATCGAAGAAAGGAGAATTTTAGCGCTAATGACATATTGTTCGGGGCATGGGTCGCTAAAGAAGCTGAGATGCCAGGATTTTGCGCCGAAGGTTGGTTGTGGGGTAATGAGGAAGGAGGATTACTTATATGCAAATATAATCCAACTCAAATGGAATATTCTCGATTTAATAGACTTCCAACTACATTGCCAGGAAGAGGTGCGGAAGATATTGCTATTCTATTTGGAGGAGTTTCACTTTACGAAGGCAATCCAGAACTCGCTACAACCCTTAAACCTAATCAAAATTATACATTTGGTACCACCCGGTATACCATCTACGAGGGGGATTATAAAGAAGGGTATTATCTTTATAGAAGTCATCTAGAGAAACATGGGCACAGATTTAAGCAAGATTACGATCCTCCTGTTCATTGGAATGAGTTGTATAACTTAGGATGGGTATCTGAAAAGACGGGATTTTTTGTGGACAGCACAGATTTTGAGGTATACACATTAGAACAGCTATTTGAGGAAGCTGAAATAGCTCGAGACATGGGTGCTGAATGCTTGTACTTAGATCCTGGTTGGAATATCTCGTTAGGTTCTTCCATCTGGAATGAAGAGAGATTTGGTACTTTAAAAGAATTTTCAAAAGAAATTCACGAAAAATATGGTTTAAAATTAGCTCTGCATCTTATGATGAATTTTGAAGGAGAAAATGAGCCCGAAGAGTTTTATTTAAGAAACAAAAGAGGTGTAAAACTTATAGCAGATCCTTATATTAATCTTTATTGCTTATGTGCGAATTCCCACTGGGTAGAAGAAAAAACTCGTAGAATTTTAGAAATCGCAAAGGAGGGAGTAGACTTCTTCATGTTTGATTTCACCGATTTATCAATGTTCATGGAAAACGACCTTGGGTGTTTTAGTAAAGATCACGGGCACGAAGTCCCAATGTTAAGGCACACTCACGCAGAGAATATATTTAAAGTTATTCAAAATGTAAAAAAGGAATTTCCCCATATTCTCATTGAAGCACATGATAGGGGAGTAAAACCACGTCATCCATTATACTATCAACATAACCTTCCACACAGTTTTGACGAAAATTGGGGTTTTGAATGTATGTGGAATCCGATGCAAGACTTATTGTCTGGTAGATCAACACAACTTTTTGAATACAATTTGGCTTATTCAATTCCCTTATATTTACATATTAATGAAAATAGTGATAATAAGAACATGTTACAGTTCTGGTGGTACGCTTCTCTTGCTAGACATTTAGGAATTGGTGGTTTAAAAGATAGAGATAGTCCAAAATACAAAACCTTAAAGGATGCGATGAAACTTTATAAACAAAATAAGTCCTTCTTCACTCGAGGTATATTTTACGGCATTGATTACAACATTCATCTTCATGTGAGTGAAATTGATAAATCTGGAGTAATTACAGCTTATAATTTAAGTAGTCGAGTCCAGAAATTGGATGTTCAAATCGACCTCATGAAATATGGATTGGAAGTTAGTAGTGTAGTCATCTATAGTGGATTAAATCAGAAGATATCGAGTGGAAAATTAAACAAAAAATCAGAAACAATTTCTCAATTTGAGGTTGAAATTCCTCCATTATCACCGATAATCGCAATTCTCCAAAAATAGCTTATATTCTCATTTGAAGGCAATTTCTAATTTAAATTTAAAGGATATTTTCGATATTTTTCAATTGCATCTCTTAACACCTTGAGGTTTTCCATAGGAGTAGTCAAGATATTGTGGGATGGACCTACAAAATAACCACCGTTATTACCTGCTGCTTTTACGCAACGTTTTACCTCCTCTACTATATCCTTAGACGTTCCAAAGTTAAGAATCCGACTTGAATCTATTCCTCCCATGAAACTTAATTTATCACCAAGAGTTTGCTTTAAGTAAGTTAAATCAACACC
>JABXKD010000122.1 GCA_013375475.1 Promethearchaeota archaeon | reverse complement strand
TAACAATAATGTTAGAAAAGAGTAGTGAATGTATAATTTAATAGAACTTAGAATAAAATCCCATAATCCGAATTTTCGGTAAAATTTTTCGTTATTTTCTTTTAAAATAAATTTATTAACCCTTACCCTATTATTTTAACAAAATTACTGTTTGTAATTTTTTTGTGTAAGAATATATTACTTAGAAGTTTGAAATTCTTTCAAAATTCTATTGTAGAGACGACAGTGAATAATAGTGAAACTAGTTACTGAAAATTTAAGGATTTGCGAAAAATGCGGAAATGTTATGGCAAATAGGATCCTTAAGAGAGACAATCATGGTAACTCTGGCAAACTAGAAAAAATACTTCAGTGTATAGTATGTAGGCATTGGATCTTACTTGACTAATCATATTTTTAATCCAATATCTACTATTTAAAACAACTCGAATTTTCTTAAAGATTATCAGAAAACGTGATAAATAGAAGTTTTAAATATTTATTAAACGAAGATTGATTATGAACGATAGTATTGAATTATCAAAAGAACAAGTTCCAGTCAAAATCAAATTAAGTTATAGTGTTGGACGATTAGCGAATGACTTGTTAAACGGATTAGTATTTGGTAATCTTACTTTCTTTTACCAAATCAAACTTGGTGCTGATCCCGGCTTATTAGCGATTGGTTGGTTAATTTTTGCGATTTGGAATACCCTGAACGATCCAATTGTGTCCTACTTTGTTGATAATACGAGAACGAAGATCGGCAGGAGAATCCCTTATATTCGTTACGGTTCAATTTTCTATGGTTTAGTGTTCATCTTTTGTTGGTTTCCGATATCGCCTTTAGACAACGAAATTGGTCTTTTTATTAACTTTCTGGCGGCGCTGTTTCTACTTGATACAATGTTTACTATTGTAGGAGTATGCTTTTTTTCGCTTCCAAATGAAATTGCGGTAACTGCTAAACAGCGAGCTAGCCTAGGAGTATATAGTGCAGTTGTAGGATTTATTTATTTAGTTCTTGGATTAGTAATACCGATAATCTTACTTACAGGACAAGAGGGGATTCATCCGTTGTTAGCTCCAGCGATGATAATAATTGGTTTAGTGTGTTCTTTAATATTATTTTTAACATCCTTTGGGATAAAAGAAAATATGTTTGCTCAACTCCAAGAACACGAAGGTTTTATAGAGGGATTGAGATTAACGTTAAAAAATAAACCTTTCTGGTTATTAATGATCCCAGCTTTTCTACTTGGAATTATTTTGCCAATCTTTTCGACAGGAATTCTTTATTATATCGAGTATAATATCTCTGGACAAAATCCGATCTTTGTCTTATTGGGAATAATAATCGGGATCGTTTTGGGTATGGTCTTAAACCTAAAGAAAATTGCTATTTGGCAACCAAAGAAGACAATGACAATAAATGTGTTGTTGACTGCAGCAGGATTCACCATATTGTTCTTTGTTGGAGGCAACGCTATCATAGCAGCATTAATCTTTTTAATCATCGGATTTGGATATGCGGGAGGTATGGTTGCAAATCCTGTGCTAATGGGAGATGCGATCGATAACGACGAGCTCATCACTGGAAAGCGTAGGGAGGCAATCTATGGAGGTGTAAACGCAATCGTTACAAAACCCGCCATCTCCATCGCTAATTTTATATACCTCGAAGTTATTGCTGCTTTTGGGTTTAAAGCTCCTGAAGGTGTTAGCCAACCACAAACAGACATAGCGTTAATCGGGCTTTTATTTGCATTTTGCATTATCCCTGCTTTATTTCTAACCTTAACAGCTTTAGGATTAAGATGGTATCCCTTGGATGGGCCAGAATGGTTAGAAAAGAAAAGACATATTATGCAACTCCACAAAGAGAAGGAAGTAGAGTATTTACAATCTTTATCTGAACAAAAAAAGCTAAAAAACTCAACTTAAATCTCATTTTTTTTTTTGCTATTACTTGAAAAGTTTACTCGTTTTCGGTATTGAACTCCTTGGAAAGAGTAAGAATCAAATTTAGTTTTGAAAATCACTTCTCGCTATATTAAAGAAAAGTAAAGAAGGGAAAGACATATTTGAGCAAAATGTTAATAAACAGGGAGAGAATTAAACTCAACGAGTTTAATAGAGGGCGAAATCCAATGTTAGCTCAAATTATCTCGTTAAATTTCCCTTCTAAATATTATATGTATTTGTATATTTTAAAATAATCGCTTTATAAAAAAAAGGTGTACTATTATCGACAACGAATTTCATAAAAAATTCGAAATCTTAATTTTTGAACCGTCTTCTGCTGCGATTATTGTTTTAATATTAGTTTCATCTCGTAATTTTGCGAGTTGGCTTGGAACATAATTTGTTGGAGAAAAACTACTGTCCATATAGCTTCCAAAATGAGTGATTAGCAGACCTTTTAGTTGAGGAGTAATTTTATTTAAATATGGGATAACCTCGTCTGTGCAAACATGCCTACGACATGTAATTGAATCTGGCCTTAGTAAATTCAGCACCAAAATATCTACTCCGGAAATTTGTTCAGAAAATCCCTCAAATACCTTTGTATCGCTTGTAAATGCTATTGAATAGTTATCTAATTTAAAAATGACGCCAAAACCTTCGATTTGAGAGTGTATAACTTTAGTACCAATTATTTTTGTTCCCTCGAAATTATAGGTATCGCCACTTTTGAAAAGAACAATAGTTTCAAGCATGTTTTGGTGGTATTTTGGAACAAAATCCAATACTTCTTCAGTCGTTATTAAAGTACCTTTTTTAAAATAGTTATAATTTCTATCGTGAAGTTGCTCTCGGGAAGCCTCGATAATCGCGCATAAGTCATTGAAATGGTCGATATGCATATGTGTTACTATGAATAAATTTGTCTTAGTAGGATCTTCATTGTATTGATTAATTCTTACAATTGCGCCTGGTCCTGGATCAATGTGGGCTTGATTTTCCTTGAATTTAAATAGAATGCCCCCCGTAGCCCTATATTGCGTTCTGATGTGATGTCGTCCACCTCCAGAGCCTAAAATTACTAATTCGTCATCCATAATTTAATTCTATAAGATTGAGTGAATAAACAAAATTAAAGGTTAATATTTACTCTTTTCCATTAATTTTTCTACAATTAGATCGAATACAAGCTCAATATTAGCTCCCGTTTTCGACGAAGTCTTTACATAATCGATCATGTTAAACGCATTCCTTATGCTTTGAGCTGATTCATCGTCTACAGCAATAAAATCTTCCAGATCTAGCTTCGTTCCGACGAGTAGTATTGGAAGATTGAAATCGTGCATTCTAACTATATTTACCCAATTTAAAATATTTTCTATTTTAGGCATTCTAGTAAGATCAAAAAGCAATAACGCTCCCTTAGCACCCATAATAAAGCTTTCTAGTAAGTGCCTAAAGCGTTCTTGTCCCCCTAAATCCCAGATTTGGAGCGTACAACTCCCTACATTTTCGTAAACTACTTGTTTAATGAAAAAGTCGACACCAACTGTTGCTATACTGGACTCGTCGAATGTACCATCCACATATTTTCGAAGCAGAGTGGTCTTACCGACAGCGCCATCACCGCCTACAAGTATTTTAAAAACGAAGTTTCTCATTTTTCATTGGGTAATAACAATATTAAAACATAACCTTAATATAATAAATAATAAGAATTAGTCCTTTTATTTTATTAGATTCGATCTAAAATTAATCAAGATTTCAATTCATTATCTAAAATTTCATCTATTTGGTTCAAAATATGTGTTAAATTTTCGTTTAGGATTTTCTGTATTTTAATTTTAGAAATATTCTTACTAGGTCTTTCAAGAATTTCACGAGTAAGAGATTTTGACAATTTATGAGCATCTTTAGCCAAATTGGCTAACTTTAAATGATATTTGTTAGTTTCATCAAACATTTTTATAGGAATTTCAAAGGGAATTTTAAAGATATGTCTAGAGCTCTTTTTTATTTGAACTTGATCGGTCAATAACGGTGAATTAAGGATTGCTGATAAGTAATATGCTTCGTCAACATTATCAGTTGAGAAAAAGCTTAAATCTCCTGTTACAAGGAAGTCTCCTTGAACGACAGCGGAATTAACCACCGATCCCGAGTTATTATATACTACTTTAATTCTAGAAGTTTGTCTGTTATTTATTAATTTAGACCATCTATTTAGGTTATCCATTAAAGAGTTATTTTTGGTAGATTCTTTTTTATAATTTAAGTAGATTTTATTTATCTTATCGTAGAAATTCTTAGCGTTTTTCTTTAGTGTATGATATTCAAAAAGTAAATTTTCTCTTTTTAATGGTAAAAAGACATCGTAGTAGTCATACACATAAAATTTGACCAATTCCGTACTCTTGATAACTTTAAAGAGATATTCTTTCTCAATTGTCTCGTTCACAAATACTTTCCTACTCCAAGGTTCTTTTGCTTTCTTGAAAATTCTATCGTCGGGGTTGATTTTTACAAGAGAATTATCAATCTCTCTATATTTTACAAATATTAAATTTCGTGGATTTAGGTCAGCCCCCTTATGGAATAATTTCTTGTATTTACTTGTTTCAATTGGTACGAGTTTTTCATATTTGTCTTTGGTAATCAGTTTATTAGTATAAGTCTTATTTGCTTTAATTTCTATCTTGTAGGGTACCATAGTTTCAGTTTTTTTGAGAATTAAATTTACGGAGTCAAAATATTTCAATTGTGTTCCATTTTTGTCCACTGAAAAGAGATACAGAGGGATTTTTAAATTAAAATTTTGTTTTATTTTAGTGGATTTCTGAGCAAATATACAAACAAAATCGATGTTGAACATACTAGTAATTTCAGGTGTGAACTTCCATAATTTAACATTATTGAAGCCTTTAAAATTGCGAAAACGAGCTGCGTGAGATCCATTTATTACACCTTGAGTGATAACAAAAAATATTTTTGCATTGTTTTTCATGTGTGTTATTTTGGCTTTATAGAAAAACAGCGATGCTATCTCTATGTTCAGCACATTTTTAGGAAGCGGTTTAATCTCGAGGTACTCAGATAAATTTTTTATTTTTTCTTGGTATTCCAGAGAATCGATATCTCTTAAAGTAAACCAAGGGGGATTCCCGATTATCAAACCGAAATCGTTCTTAGTGTTTTCTTCTTCTTGAAATAGAAAGTCTGTTATTCTGAAATTTTGGTTAATTGAAATATCTTTATCTTTTAATAAATAGAGTATAGTGATTTTTGTTAAATAAACTGAAATTGGATTTATATCGTAACCATATACTTTTTTTACGGCTTCAATTTTGTTACTATCAGAATTAGGAGAGTTCAGAATCGTTTTTATAATTTCGATTAAGAAGTTCCCCGAACCACAGCAAGGATCAAGAACTTTATCCCCAAACATATAGGCTTCTTTTACCATTCTTTTAACTATAAATGGCGGAGTATAAAACTCTCCAGATTTATGTCTTATGTAAGAAGATAGAAGATTTTGAACTAATACATCAAAAATATATTCAGGTGGAGTACTTAACGAATTCATACTGCTAATCGCGATTTTAACTAACTCTTCAATATTTTCAAATTCAGTATCTTCTAGAGCATTAAAAAATGGTAGAAAATAATATAACTCTCCTGAGAACTGAAAGTCATAGTTTTCTTCAACATTTTTATTCAATTTAGAAAGTTTTATAGATGAGAACTGTTTTAAATTAAACTTTAAGTCTTGATTTAGAATATATCTAAGAATAAAGAGGTTAGCTATGAGACAAAGCAAAGAATGCACACTATATAAGCGAAGATTAACATGCTTCTTTCCATAGATATTAACGAAATACTCGTACCATTCTTTATAATTATCGGATTGTTGCGTGTTTTTCTCGAGTAATAGATTTTCAATAATTAATAATCCTTTCTCAAAGTTAGGAAAATCAACAATCATAGTTACAGGTATATAAGAATTTAACAGAGTTTCATTTTTTATAGAATAATCAATGAATTAATATTTAAATATAAATTTACCACTCTAACATTATTAAATTATCTATTAAACATATCATCATAGATTTGGCGTTATTTTGACAACTTCAGAAATAAAACTATCAAAACTTCTTGAGAACGGAATTGAGTTCTCTTGTCAAATGTGTGGAGAGTGCTGTCGAGGTTTTAACGAAGGTGAAGTGTATCTATACCAAGAAGATATTGAGAGATTGATGAAATCACTCAATTTAACGAAGAAATCGGATTTAAAAAAATTTGCTGAAAAGTATTTAAAAGTAGTAAACGATTCTTTTTTTTGGAAAGAACCCGGAGCAGAAAGAGGAAAAACGTATAGATTCAAAAATGTTGGGTTTAAATTTACCGGCGAAGACGAATATTGTCAGTTTTTACAAGAAAATCGTTGTACTGTGCACGAAGTGAGGCCGTTTTAGAATTTTTGAGATTAAATTTTTTTTTATAGTTTCATACTTTCGTATAATATATCAAGATACAAGATGTGAAGATTTTGTGGCACATTATTCAAGTTACCGTGGCACGATTGAAAAATAGCGTGATACGAAAAACCCAAAGAATTTAAAAAAAGGCTTAAAGCGTTACTAGGGAGAGTGGTAAATTGTGGAAGTAAAGAATTATCGCGACGAAGATTTAGTTAAAAAACTTAAAAAGGAAATAGTAGAATTAAATCTAAAACTCAGGAATCTCCGACCTAAAAGTAACCTGCAATACTCATTAAATAAAGAATACTTTGATTTAGCAGGAAAAAGAAGGAGATTAAGATTCCAACTCGAAAAAGAAATTTTTAAACCGAAAAGCCCAGAGAACAAAAGAAAAAGTTTTGAGTCTGTTTATAACGCCTCTTTCAATAGAGAAGAGGTAATAGAAATTAAAGATCGAGCTAAGAAACTATTTAATTCTAAGATTTCGATTAAAGACGATAACTATATTCAGGAAATTGACGCTATCTACAATTTCTTCCGAATAGAACTGCAACCTTCGGGACTAAACTCCCTTCCTGAATCAAATAAGCTAAATACAAAATTAAAAAAGAGATTAGTTGAAAAATTAGTTGATTTTGAAGGTTTTTCGTTTCCAGAGCCGTCTTTCTTAAGAAAATCGAGATGGAAAAGATTGTTGGGCGTCTTAGTTTTTCTGGTTCTTTTATACGGTATTGCTTTTTATATTCTTATACGCTATTTATTATAAGATTGAATTCTTTATCGCGATGGATATCGTGTTACAAGATTAAGGTTGGGCATTAAATAGTTGCGTTTAAATAGGTAGGTATAGGTAATCGATGGTTGTTTAGGAGTGGGCTGTGGGGAGACGGAAGAAGTTTGGTGACAATTAGGGGCTCTAATCGGAGGATCCTTGGCGATATCGAGAAATTAATATGTGGTGAAGGCTAATATCTATCTAATACTACGTATTTTAGTGCCTGATAGTAAGTGACCGATTCCTCTTCAAATAATGTTAAGTTAGCAAAACAGTTCGAAAACGGCGTATATTTCACGTGCGAAATGTGTGGTTCGTGTTGTCGTGGATTTAAGGAAGGTGAGGTGTATTTGTACCAAGACGACATTGAAAGGTTAGCAAAACACTTAAATATTAAAGGCACATCAAGATTAAGAGAATTCGCGATGAATTACCTTAAGATAGTCAACGATTCTTTCTTTTGGAAAGAACCCGGAGCAGAAAGAGG
>JABXKD010000121.1 GCA_013375475.1 Promethearchaeota archaeon | reverse complement strand
GGTTAACTTTATTTTCAAACCCATCAATATTAACACTAGAACTCGAATTACACCAACCATCCTCATGAACTTTCATTACTTTCGCTGGTATTGTTTTTAGAACTTCTTTCTCGATCTCATCTCTATAACTCTTTTCAAGTTCATTAAGCTTTAAATCAAATCTACTGCTGACTTCGTAATGGATTATTGCTTCTTTCTTTCCTTTACTTACTCTCATTTATTTCCTCCATTTCCCAATCGTTATTAACAAAACTAAATCCATTATTTATATACGCAACAATAACTTGCGTAACAGCTAAGAATATTATACCAAAAATAAATCCTAAAAGCAACATAATTATTTCCTTTCTATCTGTTGTTTGATTTTTACAACGGTTTTATCTAAATGGTCAACCAAAAAACTGGACGTTAAAGCCATTACCAACACATAAGTTAAATATATAGCAATCATAATCCCCACAATACCCCTTAAAGGTTTTTTATAGCTCATTGAATACTCTAGTAGCAACAAGTTTATTTATGTTGTTATTATTTGCATCGTCAAAGATCTTAATTGTCAACTTTAGTTTATCATCAACGAATTCAAAGATAAAATCCGTTCTATGGTTCCCTGTTATGTTCGAACCATTAACATCCTGTTCAATATCGTGACCTGATAGGTAATTTATGTTCCTTGAGTGAATCATTTTACCATTGATAATGATTAAATTAGTCAGTGCTACCACCGGATGCTGAGCTATTGTATCATTTTCAGGATTTGTGCTTAGTAAACTCTGGCATTCTGTTTCCAGGTCAACCAATGTCTCTGTTTTTTGTGTGAACCTAACACAATTTGCATCACTTGCTCCATCCAATAGAAAATATCCATCGAACGACTGTGGCGTGGTGTTGTTTGAAACATGATAATGATGATCGTCACCGCATCCAATCAATACAACTAGCATAATTAATATAAAATATCTCACTTCTCTACCCCTTGTTTTTCGTATTCACCTGCATCAATTTTTTCCTGTTCTCTTTTTAAGTACTCTTCTAATGCATCGCCTCGTAGGTTAAACATATCAGCACGTTCTAAGATTTCCATTAACTGTTGTTCTGTGACTTTTTTCTTCATTTATCGATTTCCTTTAAACAATTCTGAATGATATTTTGAATGCGACTCTCGCCTAAATTACCATCTCTTATTTCTATGCTTCTATTTATCTTTTCCAAACAATCGCGCATTTTTTTATTCTGTTCTCTTAGTTCTTTTACTTCATCGTCGAAATAATGATTCCCGAAATCATCGTCGCTACATTTTAAAAGTCCTCCTCCGCTTTCAAAATCATCCTCATCGTCTCTCCAATCAGAACCACCTAAAATACCCATTTACAAAACCTCCATTAACAATACAATTGTCGCAGCATGTAAAAACTGATCTAATCCTATTGTCGTATAAAACCAATGATCCTCATAATATTTCCAAGTCTCTTTAGTTGCTGTTTTGTCTCTCTTATAAACACTATACTTATATAGGTTCCATATACTACCATCAATTATAGCATGAATTAGTGCATTATACAAGGCAAATTCAAGCCCGAACGGTAAGAAACATATAAAAATTATACTTATGTGTAAACTCAACCATTTAATTGAACTAGACTTTTTTTGTCCCATCTCACGAGACTGTAAAATAAAGTCAGCAACAAAATGTACCAATAATGCTAATAGTATTTTCACTATTTACTCCAAAACTCCCAAATGATTAATATTAATAAACCTAAAGATAGACTTTCTGAAAAAAGAAAACCTATGAGAAACAACTTCCCTACTAAATCCAAACATCCCCCAATTGCTATTACGTTTATCTATATAAACCTGTTGTTTATATATCTAAACATAGCCTTAAATGCTTCGCAAAACTCAATAGGTCTATTTCATTTTGCTTTGCATTACTTATTATACACGAATTCTGCAATTTGTCAAGTCTAAAATTCAATTACGATCCAAATTACAAACGCTCCACTATCATCTAACGATAGTGTACTAGAGTCTGAAAATATATCTGTAATGTCAAGCAACAGTTCTGGTTTAATATATAGATCTTTGCTATCTATTATCTTGACTTCTACATCTGTTTTTATAAACCCCTCCCCCTCACTGGCAAAGGATAGGGAAAGGGGCAGTAACAAGGATAATATAAATATCCTAAATAACATAAAGTTCATCATCATCAAATCCATTCCAATAATCATACTGATTTTGGATTATTGCCCAGGTCAATTCTTCTCGACCATGGGAATCTAATATTCTTTCTATACATTTTCGATCAAACTGTGCTGCATCTAACTTCAACGGTACGCCAACATCCAACACTTCTTTAATTGCTTGTATTTTGCTATCGGAATGTTTTAGAGCAAGTTGTATTGCTCCGGTTGTTGTTTCTTTATTTCCCATGTGATAATTAAGCATGTCTTGTCGGGACCAACTACGTTTTATGGATTCTTTAGTTTCTTGTAATCCTTTATCATCAATCAACAATTGCATAACTTCTCTGTTTGGATTATTGATATCCCATAACTCTGAACATTTTTCTAATATGTTATCGGTTGGTTGCATTTTCCCTCCTCACTAATTACAATCATTTTACTATCCTAAGCAGATGTTTTTGTAATTGTTTTGTCATTTGGAACATATTTATTTCATCTGTATTAAATACATTTTTAAGTTTCTTATCACAAAGAATAACTCTACGATTGTCAGGTTTTTGTAAATTATGTTTTTTTATGTATACCCATAAATGTTTAATAATCTCTGCTCTCGATTTTGGTGAGGGTCCAACAATTTTCGACAGTTCTTTTGTTGGTGTTACTGGATTATAAAAATCAGATGCTTGTTTCATTGTCGCCTCACTAATCGCAAATCATTCTCCCCATAAAAAGCGTCATTACTTGACAGATAATCCCCGGTGTCATACCAAGTCACATTGATAGGTAACAAAGTCCATCCAGAACTATCGATATCTAATATTCTTCCGTTTGTATCGGGTGGGTTATGATCTCCTTTATTTACGCCATAATATCTACTATTCTTAGCTATTCTCACGATATCCCCAACTCTAAATCTACTATTCATCCTATCCTCTCTTTAGTGTACACATATCATCTTTATTGATATCCCACATCAAATTCTTAGATGATTCTTCGTCACATAGTATATTTTTTACAGTCTTGGCAACTAATCCACTTAACATACAAGCTGTATACATTGTACTTTTCGCCGTACACCGTTCCTGTATAGCATTCTCATCGCTGTATAACGTGGTTTTATAGTCTTCTAACTCACTAGGGGATATCGGACTATAGCTAAACATTAAAGCTGTCTCAGCACCCATTCTGGGGTCGATAATAGCCTTTGTGTTAAACGCTTTTCTACCATGAGTTTCGAATATTTCCTTTCGAACTTTCATGTTGTCAACAGCGCAGATGGTTATACCCTCAAGTATAGCACCGTTCCACATATCGTTAACAGCGTTAATCTCAATCCCTGTAAAATCTTCAATTAATTCTTGTAATGCTTGAACTTTTGGTTTACCTATGTCTTTAAATCGGTAAAACTGACAATTCATGTTTTCGACATCGATAGTATCGAAATCGATTGCTGTGATATTGGTAAATCCCATCTTAGCTAATGCTAATGCTGTGAAGCTACCAATTGCACCTGCTCCGATAAGATTAATCGGAGTGTCAAGAATAGCCAATGGAATTAAATCCAATTGTCTAGTCAAGTGCTGGTTTTTGCTAATCATATAACCTCCTTTGCTAAAGTAATGATTAACCTAATGTTATAATTAATATAAGAAAGAGTATTGAGGCGACTATAAAATAGCCACCTACATACTTTCCCATTTTAACTTCATCAAACTCTTCGTTTTTCACTATAACATACCACGCATATATGGATCATCCGCCCATCTTGCAACAGGACCATATAAATTCTCATAATCAATGAGACATTGGGCATCGTATATATACATTTCGTCTTGCATAAATTCGATTTGTTCAGGAATATATCCCATCAGTACTAATTCAGAAGCACCTTCCGGGTCGGAAAAATCAAAAGCCGCACCAGTATTCGTTGTCCCAGAAATCGGAGGGAACGCTTGGGTCATCGATGTCAAAGACTTTCCCGGCTGATTTCCTCCAGCTAAACTCATTTTACCTTTCTTATTGTAGCTATGATTTCCTTGCCAACTTGGATAATAAGTTTTATTTGTGACAAGTTGATTATATAGCAGGTCGCATCTTTCTTCTAATTTCTTGTCAACTTCCGCTATTTTCTTGTCGATTTCATCCATTTCAATAAGCAACTCAAACTTTTCGTCACTAACCATATCCTCGTCAATTTCTAGATCTATTTTATCTACAAAAGTGGTAATTGGTTCGTTGTTGGAATATGCAATTCGATGTTCATCTTTCTTATTGAACACGCCATGAATGAACCAACCGTTTTCAGTTAAAGAGTTAATTGTTGTCATATCAGTTGAGGACCAAAATACGCCCATGTCAACATGTGAATGCCACCAAAATTTCATTTCACCTTTTAAACCAGATATCGAATGATCATATAACGCCTTCGCTAAAGCATCACCTTCAATTTCCGTTTCAGTTGAATGATTATCCTGTTTTATCAGGAAAACATCTGTAACAGTTGCGATACCATCGATTATTTCGACGTTACCGAACCCGGAAATTTCAAATTTTGTCTTATGCACGTAGTACATTATCTTATCATACGCATCTCTGCCTATGACTACTTTCTTAATAACAGACCTCCTTTGCTAAAGTCTCTTCAGACAGCCTTTATTGACTGTGACAAGCAACTTTCGCTGCTTGTTTCGACTAATACATATATTCCCATTCGGTATGGTAAGAACATCCTTCGCATTCCCATTCAGAATAATCACCTTCCCCTTCCGCTGGAAATTCAACTTCATTATCGGTGCCACATTCGGGACATTCATGTATTTGAAATCTTGGTTCCAACCTAGCCAATTCTCCGTTTGGTTGAATTTGGTCACTATGAGCAGCGAACCTTGCAAGTGAAACATACGGATCGCTGTCATTATAATTACGTAGAATACTTAATGTTATATCACATATAGCATAAAGATCTCCATTTTGTCTAGCTTCTTCAAATAGATCTTTCATGTTTCCTAAACATAATTCACCACTACCGCTAACATGCGGATGATAATGTCTATCGACGTTAACATTGTTACCGTTCTTGTAAATAGCTACATCGATACCATCAACAAACCGTAATCTTATCCTAAGTTTTCCGTGATTTATTCTTAAATCAATTCCAGCTCGTTCGTTTTTATGTGTACAGATGACATCATCAACAATATCTAAACCTATGCAATCATTTGAATTTGATATACTTTCAAACCCTGTAAACTTTACCCTAGGATCTTCTAGGATTTTTTGTAATGATTCCATAGTACTGCTTGTATCAGCGATTTTTAATCTACCGAGTTTTTCTCTTTCACGACGAACATTTCTCATATAATCATGATACTCTCGAAGACGTGACTCGGCTACATCAACGGTGTTTCTAATATTATATTCGATGTTATTTACTTCGTTAACATGAATTTGTTTAAAAACGTTGTCAATCTTTTCGATATCCTCATCACTCAGTTTGATAACTTCGTGTTCTGGCTCAGGTTGACCAAAATAAGCCTCCCTATCGAATTTAATTAACAGTTCGTTAATTTCGCTGTCAGTAGCAGTAATAATATTGTTGTTATTAGGAAAAATTTCAAACAGATTAACTCCGTTCAAGTTTTTCTCTAATTGGTGCGCAATCGTTTCAATGTAATTGAATTTTTTGATTTGCTCTTTCTTAGCAGCATCCTCATAATTATCAAAAACACTAAAGTTCGATTTGAACACTTCATCTAGTACCACTCTCATTGTAGTGGCTTGTCGTTCCATTTAGACCTCCTTTGCTAAAGTCTCATCAGTGTAGCTATATGCTACAGACGCAGGACTGTTAATTATCCTGCGTTTCGACTACTAAGCTCGACCACCTTTTACAGATGGAGCGAATGTCACGAGTTGTGCATCACTTAGTTCGAATGAATCATCCTTCGACGATCCGTTCACGTTTGCAGAATAGTTAGTCAACCCTAATTCTTTCTTTAATTCTCCGACGTTTTCCACCGAATACTCTTTAATTTCTGGGTTGCCTAAAATCTTTACCTTCACTAATGCCATCGTATCTCCTTTGTTGATAGCCATGTACTATTATATTATAGCACATTATTAAATGAATTTCAAATCTTAGTTTAAATTTTCTTGCAGGTTAAAACTTCCCTGCAAATTCAACTGTTAAATATATTAACCATATTAACAGGATGAATTGTTTAAATTGTAACATAATCAAACCTCACTGACTAGTAAGTAAAACTTATACCCAGGTCCAATAACAGGAACACTAGGATACTTTCTACATACAAGTACTTTATAGGATTTATTGTCATAGTTAACAATGTCACCGTATTTCTTTGGTACTCCGCACCAAATATTTCTAGTTGTTTTAACATTGACTCCTTTGTTTAAAGCCTCATCAGTGCAGCTACATGCTACAGACGTAAGAGCAGCTTCGGACTGCCCTTACGTTTCGGCTACTAACCCTTAGATACGATCCCAGGGGTTATTGTGATTCCCAAATTTCTTCGTTAAAACCTTATTCCTAAATCCGATCATTAGATCCTTAGGACAAATTCCATTTTCTTTTCGCTGCTTTGTTTCAGGTCGCTTAGCAGCATACGATCCTTCTCGCTTTACATAAGCCTTTGACTTATGATTTTGTCGAGGTTTTTTGTACTTCAAAGAAGCCCCTCATTTCTTAGCTGTTCGTTCTGTAGATACAGTTCGTCGCTGTCAATTTCAGGATCAAACATTTGCTTGTCACATTTTGGACAAGCTGCTTTTGTTTCTTCGCTAAGCGGCATGTAAGTGAAGTTGCAACCCCTACAGGATTGAAAGTGTTCACTCGACCGAATAGCCTTAATGCGTTTACACATAAGCCATCCTTTGTTGTAATAATTATCTCATATTAATGAGAAGCTGTCAAGACTTTATTTTAATTATTTTCAGTCTCATCAGTGACCAGTTTAAAGCTCTGGTCATACGTTCTCACGTTTCGACTAGCTATAGTTGACAACACCTGAAATCCTAGATCATTTTTGATCATGTAGATTTACATGGTTGTTAGAACACTAGAATAAGTTTTTGTAGCCGATTCCAAGTGTTGTCGTTACGCTGCAACATCCATTAGGATTATTTTGTTACTCGTTTCATCCTCAGATGATTCATTGAATTCATAGAACTCAACACTTTCAAGTAACCATTTGTCCCATAGACGCTCCTGCGTCGCTTTACAATTATTCATGTTTTGCCTCTTGTTATAGTTTTGGGGTTAACTTAGCGACTAGATATTAAATCCAGCCGCGCCTCTTTAGTTCGCTATAGTCATTTGCTGTTTCAACGTTTTGCGATACTTTCGCAACTTTCGCCTGTTCAGCTTCAGACTTTTGTTGTTTCGCCTGTTGTTCTGGCGATAGCTCGTTAGGATAACGTTGCACCCATCCACCTTTGGCGATAAAATCGTCAGATGAAGGTAACTTCACATCCTTTAGAGCAGCGTTACGATTAGGATACATCATAATCACCTCTCTTGTTTTTAATTATCTCATAAGTGAAACAATTTGTCAACAATTATTTTTTGTCAATTCGATCAATCTTAGGTAGAAGTTCACAAAGATAAGACTCACCAAAATCTGTATAAGTACAGTTGGCAAATGCCCTAAATTCTTGATACTTTAACTTAATTCGATCATTTAAAGATAAGCTAAGGTAAACCTTTAAAAACTTATCTCTTTTGAATAATTCCAGCATAACGTCCTTTTGTTTGAATTATTAAGTAACAATTTGTTGTTTGTTACTGTGTATAC
>JABXKD010000120.1 GCA_013375475.1 Promethearchaeota archaeon | reverse complement strand
ATTACAAATTTTTTTCTACCTAAATAATCCTCGACATTATTTCCAAATATCCATAAAAATAGCATATTTCCTAATAGATGAACAATACTTCCATGCATAAACATAGAGGAAAATATAGTTAAATAAATAAGTGCTGGACCGGAAGGAAAAAGATCGACATGGTGAGTAATTTCAAAAGGAAGCAATCCCATTGAATAGATAAACTCAGAGAACTTTTCACCTAGGGATAGTTGATAGAAAAATACCATTGAATTCAGTGCAATTAAAATCACTGTTATTAAGGGAAATTTTTTTGTTGGTATATCATCCCAAATAGGAAACATATAAATATCACACCCTCAATTAGTCGTTAGTGAATAGTCGTTAGCTGATAACGGATAACATAGAATATTAATTTTAATATTATGAGGAACAACACAAGCTTAAATACCAAGCAAGCGGGAAAAGCAATCCCATCAGTACATAGTATTGTCACGATTTCAACGTCGTTCTGTTAGACTATTAACTAAATAATAAATACTAAAATATTATAACATAATTTTATATATAGTATAGGGTATGATAATATATCGAGAAGAAAACAAAAGCCTGGAGCAAAATTAGTATATAGCATATCGTATATGATAGAGAAATAAAAGCAACAAATATAATTCGTATTTCGTATGTCGCGAATCGTATCTCAAAATATAGTGTGAGTTTAGAAAGAAGAAAGAAGAAAGCAGAATGGAAAAGATAAGTCAATATATAGTATGCAGTAAAGAAAGAAGCGGGGAGCTTGCTAACTTCCAACCCTTTGGCCTTTGCTGAAGGGCTTTTTTATTTTAATAAAATATTAAATCAATGTCTAAAATTTCCTTTTTTATGGAATATAATAAATAGAGAAAAGAAATTTGAAAAGAGAATAAAAACTTCTACTAAAAAGTTGATAAAGGCAAACTATCCGAAAGGATGGGACGCAAAGTCATGGGTCTAAGGCAATGAATTGCTATGACCGCCAGACCGCCAACTTTTTTCTTTTCTCGAAGTATCTATCGAGAAACTTTTTAGGAATGATAATTTGAGTTTATAAATTAATTTTGGGTTGTAGAAAAATGCTTTCAAAAGGGGGTAAAGCAGTTTGGCTCAAGACCATTTAATAATTATATATCACGAGGCTTATTTTTTACCATATAAATGAACTTAAGTTTATTAGATTTTTATTTTTAATTTCTAGCTGTTGAAAATAAAAATGAATAATGAAATAAATTTGCATGCTAGAAAGGAGTGATTTTAATGAAAAAGATAGCCTTATTGAGTTTAGTAGGATTATTAATTTTGGTATTTGGAATAATACCTGCTCGGGCAAGTAGTCTACCAAGATACATCCCCGGTGATACGGAGATTGGGATATGGGACCCTATCAAAAGAACATATACGCTGACTAAAGACATCAACGGAAGTATAGAAATAGTTGAGAACAATTTGATTTTGGATGGAGCTAACCATAAAATAAACGGATTGGGCTATGGAATTTATCTTTTCCAAAGAAGTAATGTCATGGTTAAGAATTGCAATATTTCTGACTTCTTTATTGCTATTTTCTGCTCCTTTAGTTCTTCTAATATCTTAGCCAATAACACTATCAAAAATAGTGTTTACGGAATCTATCTTAATTCCAGCTCTTCCAACACGCTAACCGATAACATATTGATCAACAACTGGTACGGAGTGCTCCTCTATTTCAGCTATTTCAATGCACTAATCACTAACACAGCCATTAATAATCAATTCGGGGTTTATTTCTTTAATTGCGGTGAGAATAAAACGTACAACAACAATTTCATCGACAACTTAATACAAGCCTATTGCATTGATGCAAGCAGTGACAATGAGTTCTTTTTGGACAAGATATTTGGTGGTAATTACTGGAGTAATTGGATTAAACCTGATGAGGATAACAATGGTTTTGTAGATTACCCCTACGTTTTCTCTAGCGGGCATGATGCTCTTCCTTGGATTTGTCAAGATGGTTGGAAGTATATAACTCTTGTGGCTAATGCCGGTTCTGACAAGAAAGTACTTGTAGGTGAAATGTTGCAAATTGATGGGAGCGGCTCTTATGCTCCTGATGGTGTCATAGAATCATATGATTGGGATTTTGGTGATGGAAACACAGGTTTTGGGATTTTAGTAAGTTATCGTTATGACATAGCAGGTATATATACGGTTATTCTCACCGTAACCGATGATGACCTTACAGACACAGATACAGCTGAGATAACGGTCCAGACTCCTGCTGAGGCCATCGGAGATCTGATAACAACAATAGAAGACTTTGGTCTTCCTAAAGGAATTGAGAAAAGCCTAATAGCACTTCTTAAGGCAGCCATTAAGTCTCTGGAAAAATACCAAGAACAAGCAGTTATTGGTCAATTAACCGGCTTTATCCATCATGTTGAAGCACAGAATGATAAAAAACTGACAGAAGAACAAGCACAGATGCTGATAGGAGTGGCACAGAGAATTATCGATAGTATTCAATGATGAATGTATAGAGTTTAATTTGAAAGTATCGAGCACGCTCTTAATGCCCTAAAGGCACGAGTAGAAAAGTCCCTGCTTTTGTTCTGTTGCCTTCTGTGTGAAAACCACGCCATTCACTATCTTTAATTAAACTAGAGTAATTCTGTCTTTTTAGTTTTTAACAAATATTAACTATTTCCTCTAACTTGTGACACACTTCTTCAGTCTCACCGCTCATACAAAAAGTTGCGAAAATCGTTCTGTCTGGGGAGCCTGACCATTTCAAGCCCTTTGGCATTTTGCTGAAGGGCTTTTTTATTAATAAAACCTTAAATTAATGTCTAAAATTGATTCTTTTAGGGAATAAAATAAGTAGAGACAAGTATATTTAAAAAGAATAAGCATCTTCGAAAGTTGATAAAGGCAAACTATTCGAAAGGATAGGGCGCAAAGTCATGGGTCTAAAGCATTTAAAGTGCTTTAACTGCCAGGATACCGGCTTTTTTTGTTTTGAAAATAGAATAAAAAAATTAAAAAATATTGAGCAATTTTTATTCTAAGATATATAACTTAACTACTTCAAGCATTATATTCATAGATCTACAAAAAATCACTCATAAAACATTCCAAAATTCGAAAAACCTAAACAGAAACTTATTCAAAAAATTATTCACACTAACAGTCGGAGTACCAATTAAAAAATCTTTACTTTTAATAAAAGCCAAATCAAATCTGACTAGTAACAATCAATATCTATCATATAAACAAATCACTCGAAATTTTACTTAGCAGTAAAAAGGAGATGATGTCTCTGATTTATATTGAAACAATTTGAGTTAAATTTCAATCCACTAAAAAATAAATGGAGGGAATTTTGATGAAAAAGCTATTTTATTTAATAATGTTAATGGTAGTTTTAGGGCTTATTATCTCAGGCTGTATACCGGTTATGGAAAAATTAGGTTTGGTCAATCCTGTGAATGAAGAACAATTATCTCCGGAAAAAGGCGGAACTCCTAATGGGTTGTTAAAGGTCTTGATAGGGTTTAAAGAAAAGCCTGGACCAGCCGAACAGGCATTGGTTAACAGTATGGGTGGTAAAATAAAATATACCTACAATTTTATTCCGGCTATGGCAGCATCCATTCCGGAAAAGGCGATTGAAGCACTTAAAAAGAATCCCAATATCACTGATGTTGAATTAGACGGTCAAGTTTATGCTTTAGATCAAGAGATTCCCTGGGGTGTAGATAGGATTGATGCGGAGGTCGTTCACTCGGATGGATCCGGGAATAAAGGCACCGGATTGAAAGTTGCGGTTATTGATACCGGTATTGATTATGATCATCCAGATTTAGATGGTAATTATATGGGTGGATACGATTTTGTAAATCTGGATAAAGACCCCATGGATGATGAGGGGCATGGAACGCATGTAGCGGGTATTATTGCTGCCGAGGATGACGGAAACGGAGTAGTAGGGGTTGCACCGGAAGCAAAACTATATGCCTTGAAAGTATTGGATGATACTGGAAGTGGTTATTTGAGTGATGTCATTTATGGGATTCAATGGGCAACAGATCCTAATGGAGATGGCAGTGCGGACGATAGGCTGGATATCATTAATATGAGTTTAGGTGCTGATGTAAGTAATATTTTTCTTAAATGGGCTTGTAATCTGGCCTACCGCGATGGTCTTCTCTTGGTTGCAGCGGCCGGTAACGGCGGGTCTGTTATTTATCCTGCTGCTTATGCGAGGGTCATAGCAGTTTCTGCAACCGATTATGATTATGTAAACCATAAAGATATTTTGGCAGATTTTAGCAGTACAGGAAGTGAGGTTGAACTCGCTGCTCCGGGAGTAAATATCAATTCGACTCTATTGGGTGGAGGATATATTACACATGATGGAACATCGATGGCTTCTCCCCATGTAGCCGGAACAGCGGCTTTGGTATGGGCAGCGAATCCTTCCTGGAGCAATACGGAGGTTAGAAGCCATTTACAAGGAACTACTGAAGATGTTAGTTTAGCAGGTACAGAGCAAGGATACGGACTGGTTGATGCTGAAAATGCAGTTTTAGGCACTACCAATGGTAATAACTTACCAACGCAAGCCACAGGGACAATTACCGGAACAGTGACTGATAAAAATACAGGAAGCGTCATTGAAGGAGCAGCAGTAAGTGCTGATGGATTTGGCGATTTGACTGAAGCTAATGGTATATATAGTCTAAATGATATACCGGTGGGCTCATATACTGTAACAGCATCAAAAACAGGTTATACTGAAGAATCTCAGGTAGTCGATGTCTCAAAAGATAACACGACAGTCGTTGATTTTTCATTGAACCCGGAGTCGACTCCTACCAATACTATGCATATCCACAGCATTGATGTGTCATCAAAAACTGCGGGTCCAAATGTGAATGCTATAGTTGAAGTCACTATTTTGGATAAGAGTGACTCTCCAGTCGAAGGAGCAACAGTATCCGGAGTCTGGAGTGAGGCAACAAATGATATCGAGTCCGGTGTAACTGGTACTGATGGAAAAGTAAGTTTTAAATCAAATAGGGTAAAAAATCCTGAAACAGGAACAACTTTTACGTTTACAGTAAATGATGTTACAAAAAGTGGATGGATATATGAATCAAGCGATAATACAGAAACATTTGATAGCATAATAGTTCCATAAAAATGAAGTATTAAGGTAAAACGAGGTATGAAAGTGTTTGCATTTAACTAAGTTATAGGCAGAGGCTGGGAAGCTTAAAAGGAGTCCCAACCCCTGCCTTTTTAATTCTGTTTTTTAAAGAGAAAAAGGTGTGTAATGATGAGAATGATTGTATTAGTTGTTATTTTTGCGGTGGTGTTAACATCTTTTGGATTATGTCTGGAAGCATATGGAAATACCTCATTAGAGGAGACAAATATGAGCTACGGCATATCTATGACAACTGATAAAATTATGTATTCTATTGGTGAGCCTATTATAATGACCGTGAAAATTTTTAATTATACTAAAGAAGATATTGCTTTTCATTTTAATACCTCCCAAAGATATGATTTTATAATAGAGGATGAGAAAGGGAACGAGATTTGGCGCTGGTCAAAGGATAAGATGTTTGCTATGGTGTTGGGTGAAGAAATTTTAGGACCAATCAATACGGAAATTATTTATACAGCAGAATGCAAGAGTAAGCTTAGTTCGGATTATTATAAAGTCACAGGTATTTTTATTGCAAAAGATAGACAGATGTCGGTTTGCATTATTATTGAGGTGAAATAAATAGGTCGATGATTTTCATTTAATTACTTCTCCTCACCCTAATCCTTTCCCTCTAGGGAGACAGGGGGTTAGTTTTTAAGAATATTAAGGAACAGGATACGGTTGTACTAGTTCAATCATTCGGTATTTTTTTCAAACTTTTTTAAATGGTTTTGATTATAATAACATTAGTAAGGAAAAATCTTTTTTAGTTTCATTAGTTATACCAAAAGTTCTGAAACTGTCCATAGGGGGAGCCTGACATTCCCAGCCCTTTGGCTTTTTGCTGAAGGGCTTTTTTCTTTAATAAAACCTTAAATTAATGTCTAATATTTTTTCTTTTGGGGAATAATATAATTAGAGAAAGGTATATTTTAAAATATTTTTCCTAAAAAAGAAGGATTTTTAAAATTAATGGCCTATATTTTATATGGAAAAGAAATAATTTTAGAAAACCTGAAAAATATTTCACTTTTTTTGCAATTTGATTTAAAATATTATACAATTATTATACTCTGTAAAATAAAACTTGTTCAACAAGAAGGTACACTATCCTAAAGGATAGGCCGCAAAGTTTTGGGTCTAAATCACTTTTAGTGACAGGACTGCCAAACTGCCGACTTTTTAACTGAATAAAGATTGGCAGTTTTTTATTTTAACTATAGACCCCATTTCCCTTTTCCTTACATTTATCAATCATAAAATCACTCAAAAAATCTTATTATCTACCTACCAAAAAAACTGCCTGTGAAAGTCTATTCCAAGAAATAGTCGAGACACTATTATAAAATTTACACTCCAAAAATTTTTTACCTGATAAAGAAAATCAACTTTCATTCATCATAGTGTAAATGAATCACTTGATCTTTATTTAATCTTAAAAAGGAGGCGATGTTTATTTATTATATTGAAATGATTCTAATTTAAGTTACAACTCGAATGAAAAGCGAAAAAACAAAGATTATCTGTAAAAAATATTTAATTAAAGGAGTGAATTTTAATGAAAAAGATAATAATTTTATCAATACTATTAATTTTGGGATTGTCGTTAGTGGTCTTTGCCTTAGGAGCTCTTAAAGTAGATTTTGTACCGCAGGGTGGGGCAGAAACCGAAGGCTTTGTAATTGTCAATAGAACACCAGGTGGTACCACTGAAACTACGGTTCAGATCCAAATCTGGAATGCACGTCCAAACGCATTATATAAAGTAAGATCTTGTAGTACACTGATTGGCGAATTCGAAACTAACAAACAAGGCAAAGGTCAAATACATATAAATCTCCCCTCAGATACAATTTTATGTGGCTGGATGGGAGTTTGGTATAAACCTATGCCTACTGGCACCATGGTTAAAGAGTTGGAAGCAGATATTCGAGAGTAAACTGTTATTACCTTATAAAATCAAGATAATAAGAAAGGAATAGGGAATAACAAACTATTTCCTATTCCTTTCTTTATTCATGTATATTTGATTATGAATCCTGATAGTGGATACAGGTGATTTAATTGATGCTAATATCTATTTGGCTCCACAGCTGATGTTTAATACAAATGCATCGTTTTTCAAAATATAAAAATAAGGTCAAATCTTTTGATACATTATTTAACTATTTGTAAATAGTAAAGGTTTATCACATAGGTACATTATGAAACAAGTCCATATTAAAGAAAAACAATAATTATTTTGTATGATTGTGGGATATTTTAGATATTTAATAGGATATTTTTAATTTGCCGTGTTTCATTCTATCCATGTTAATTTGAATCTTATCCCATACCAGTGCGCTTTGGGACACCAACCCGGGGACCCAGAACAATTCTAAAAAATAAAGATTCTTATTTGCACAGAAACAACAAAAAAGGATAAGTAAATGTCGAATAAATTGTTAATTCTAGCTTCTGACTACTGAATACTTTATTAGTTATTTTGCTTTGAATTCAACAGGTTCTATATCAATTAAATTAAAGCTATATAGAATTTTTTTGATAATTCTTTCTGATGCTTTCCCATCTCCATAGGGATTGATACTTTTTGACATTTTTACATATTTATCCTTACTGTTTAACAATGTTTTAACTTCTCTATAGACCCTTTCTTTGTTAGTTCCAATCAGTTTTACTACACCTGCTTTAACCGCTTCCGGTCTTTCTGTTTCATCCCGTAAAACCAAGACCGGTTTTCCCAAGGAAGGACTTTCTTCTTGTATGCCGCCAGAGTCAGTAAGTATAATATATGATTTAGACATCAAGTTAATCATATCATCGTAATCTAAAGTATCGAG